>CANIDW010000149.1 GCA_947466165.1 Comamonadaceae bacterium
AAACCTCGCCTTCACGAACGCCTGGTTTTGAACGCACAAACCCAAAAACTCACGATCCAAGGCCAGGCAGGCCGGATCGAAATGGCCCTGGACGAGCCCGCCGCCGCCTCCAAAGGTGTCGCCGTGATTGCCCATCCGCATCCCTTGTTCGGCGGCACCATGGACAACAAGGTGGTGCAAACATTGGCCCGCGCCTTCACCCAGTGTGGCTGGACGGCGGTCCGCTTTAATTTCCGGGGTGTGGGCGGCAGCGAGGGCAGCCATGACGAAGGTCGCGGCGAACTGTTGGACATGCTGTCCGTGGTCCGGCATGCCGCACCGGCCGGGCGATTGGCGCTGGCGGGTTTTTCTTTCGGCGCCTTTGTCACCACACACGCTTTGGCCGCGCTGGAGCAAGAGCGTGAGATCGACAGCCTGGTGCTGGTCGGTACCGCCGCCAGCCGGTTTGCGGTGGCGCCTGTTCCGAGCCAGGCGCATGCCAAGACCTTGGTGATCCACGGCGAGAGCGATGACACGGTGCCTTTGGCCAACGTGCTCGACTGGGCCCGCCCCCAATTCCTTCCGGTGATGGTGGTGCCGGGAGTGGGTCATTTCTTTCATGGACAATTGCCCTTATTGAAGAGCCTGGTGGTGCGTCACTTGAGCTGAAACCGTGACGGCACGCAGCCCTTTTTTTGTCCCACGAGGGCGAACCATCTTGTTGAAGAAATAAAACCCATGCCCCGATTCACACGCGTGTTGGCCGCCCTTGCCAGCTTTTTTGTTTTTTTTGCAACGCTGACGCAGAGTGCTCCGGTGCTTGCCCAGCAAGTCCAACCGCCAGAGGTGGCGGCGCGTTCTTACCTGGTGCTGGACATCACGGCCAACCAGATTCTGGCGGCCAAAGACATTGACATGCCCATTGAGCCGGCGTCGCTGACAAAGCTGATGACGGCCTACCTGGTATTTGATGCACTCAGAGCCAAAAAAATAGACCTGAAGCAGACCATGGGTGTGAGCGAGCGCGCCTGGAAAATGCCGGGTTCGCGCATGTTCATTGATCCCAAGATGAAAGTGCCGGTTGAAGATCTGATCAAAGGCATGATCGTGCAGTCAGGCAATGACGCTACGGTGGCCCTGGCAGAGGGCGTGGGCGGCACTGTCGAGCGCTTTGTGCAGATGATGAACGAGCGCGCCAAGATTTTGGGCATGAAGTCCACCAGCTTCACCAACCCCGAAGGCTTGACCGAGCCCGGCCACAGCACAACCGCCCGCGATTTGAGCCTGCTGGCAACCCGGCTGCTGCAGGATTTCCCTGACTACACGGGCTACTATGCCCTGAAAAAATACCGCTACCCGGGCACACCTGCGGCCAACGACAGCAACCGTAACTTGTTGCTGTTTCGCGACCCTTCAGTCGACGGTCTCAAAACCGGCCACACAGCGGCAGCGGGTTTTTGCATGATCGCCACCGCCAAGCGTGAGGTTCCCGGCTTGGGCGTTCAGGGGGCACAGGGAAATCGCCGCCTCATGGCCATTGTGCTGGGCGCCGCCAGCGAAAACGCCCGGGCCACCGAGGCGCAAAAACTGCTTAACTGGGGCTATACCGCTTTTGAAGTGGTCAAGCTGTTTGACGCAGCGCAGCCGGTGGTGTCCCCCCCGGTCTGGAAGGGTAAGTCCAATGTGGTCAATCTGGGCCGTCCTGAAGCCATCGTGGTGGCGGTACCGGCGGGCAGCGGCGCCAAGCTCAAAACGCAGGTGGTCCGGCCTAACCCCTTGGTCGCCCCGTTCCGGCGCGGCCAGGCGATCGGCACGCTCAGGGTCACTGCGGCCAATGATGCGGTGCTGGCCGAAGTGCCTTTGCTGGCGCTGGAGGCTGTCGACGAGGCTGGCGTCCTGGGGCGGGCCTGGGACTCGATCCGCCTTTGGATCAAGTAAAAGCTGCTTGATTTGGCGGCGGTAAGCCCTGGATTTGCGCGCCTCATCCCGGCCTGCTACACTCATAGGCTTTTCCGGAAATTCCGGAGGGATTTACGTTTTTCCGGTTTTTCACGTGCCAGGCACGGCCTAACCGGGTCAGTTAGATATCAGACGTTGAGGGACGTTTTTAAATGCCAACCATTAACCAGCTAGTGCGTCAGGGGCGCGAAGTCGAGAAAGTCAACTCGAAAAGCCCCGCGATGCAAAACTCTCCGCAGCGCCGCGGCGTGTGCACCCGTGTGTACACCACGACGCCAAAGAAACCAAACTCTGCTCTGCGTAAAGTCGCCAAAGTGCGCCTGACCAACGGGTTCGAGATCATCTCCTACATCGGCGGCGAAGGACACAACCTGCAGGAACACAGCGTGGTGCTGGTTCGTGGCGGTCGTGTCAAGGACTTGCCCGGTGTGCGTTACCACATCGTGCGTGGCTCGCTTGACTTGCAGGGCGTCAAAGACCGCAAGCAGTCGCGCTCCAAGTACGGTGCGAAAAAGCCAAAGGCCAAATAAATCCGGCCGGCTCGGTCTGCGAAAGCAGTGTCCGCGCCAGAAGCGCTTGCAAATGGTTTGCAAACGACTTCAAAACAAGGTGCTCCCTTCGTCCCGGCAGGGCGTTGAGAGCGAAGTGACCCAAGCGCAAATAGTTGTGCCGGTCGAGTAAGTGAGAGTTAATTAACTCTCGCGGCGTTGCCCCAGGATTTCCTGGAGTGGTGCCAACTGAAGCAAAGAGGTGAAAAAATGCCACGTCGTCGCGAAGTCCCTAAACGTGAAATTCTTCCTGATCCAAAATTTGGCGATGTCGATCTCGCCAAATTCATGAATGTGATCATGCAAGGCGGCAAAAAGGCCGTCGCCGAGCGCATTATTTATGGCGCGCTCGAATTCATCGAGAAAAAGAACCCCGGCAAAGACCCGCTGGAGGCATTCCACATGGCCATCGGCAACATCAAGCCCATGGTTGAAGTGAAGTCCCGCCGTGTCGGTGGTGCCAACTACCAGGTGCCGGTTGAAGTTCGCCCTGTGCGTCGTATGGCTTTGGCCATGCGCTGGCTCAAAGAGGCTGCCAAAAAGCGTGGTGAAAAATCCATGTCTTTGCGTCTGGCCAATGAGCTGATGGAAGCAACCGAAGGCCGTGGCGGCGCCATGAAAAAGCGTGACGAAGTTCACCGCATGGCCGAAGCCAACAAGGCCTTCAGCCACTTCCGCTTCTAAAGTTGACGTGCGTGTTGGCTGCAGGAATTTGAGGCGTTGACAGCTGGCCCCCGGCGCACTGCGTGCCGGGCCCGCAAAGCTCTAGCCCTAATACCTGCCGGCTGTCACCGCAAAGTGCCTCCGGCACTCGCGCAGTGAAAACATGCGCCATGTTTTTAGCTATCTCTTGTTCGTTTGGCGAACTGAAAGTAATTTATGTCCCGCGCTACACCCATTAAAAACTACCGCAACATCGGTATTTCCGCGCACATTGACGCCGGCAAGACCACCACCACCGAGCGCATTTTGTTTTACACAGGCGTGAGTCACAAAATCGGTGAAGTCCATGATGGCGCCGCCACCATGGACTGGATGGAGCAAGAGCAAGAGCGTGGCATCACGATCACCTCGGCGGCCACTACCTGCTTCTGGAAGGGCATGGATTCGTCCTACCCTGAGCACCGCATCAACATCATTGACACCCCGGGCCACGTTGACTTCACCATTGAAGTCGAGCGCTCGATGCGCGTGCTTGACGGCGCTTGCATGGTTTACTGCGCAGTGGGCGGCGTGCAACCCCAGTCCGAGACCGTATGGCGCCAGGCCAACAAGTACAAAGTGCCGCGTCTGGCCTTTGTGAACAAGATGGACCGCACCGGTGCCAACTTCTTCAAGGTGGTCGAAGGCATGAAGCTGCGCCTCAAAGCCAGCCCCGTGCCCATGGTCATCCCCATCGGCGCTGAAGAAAGCTTCACCGGCGTGGTCGACCTGATCATGATGAAAGCCATCATCTGGGACGAAGCTTCGCAAGGCATGAAGTTCGAATACCGCGAAATTCCCCCGGAATTACTGGCGTCAGCCAAAGAGTGGCGCGAAAAGATGGTTGAGGCCGCCGCTGAAGCCAATGAAGAGCTGATGAACAAATACCTCGAAGAGGGCGACCTCTCTGAGGCAGAAATTAAATTCGGCATTCGCACCCGTACCATCGCCAGCGAAATCCAGCCCATGTACTGCGGGTCGGCTTTCAAGAATAAGGGTGTGCAGCGGATGCTGGACGCCGTGATCGACTTCATGCCGGCCCCTATCGACATCCCGCCTGTCACTGGCACGGACGATGACGAAGCACCGGTGAGCCGCACTGCAGACGACGGCGAGAAATTTTCGGCCCTGGCTTTCAAGCTGATGACCGATCCGTTTGTGGGCCAGCTCACTTTCGTGCGCGTTTACTCGGGCGTTCTGAAAAAAGGCGACACCGTTTACAACCCGATCAAGGGCAAGAAAGAGCGCATCGGCCGTATCGTTCAGATGCACGCCAATGAGCGTCAGGAAGTCAGCGAAATTGTTGCCGGCGATATCGCCGCCTGCGTGGGCCTGAAAGACGTGACCACGGGCGAAACATTGTGCGATCCGGACGCCATCATCATGCTCGAGCGCATGGTGTTCCCTGAGCCTGTGATTGCTCAGGCTGTCGAGCCCAAGACCAAAGCTGACCAGGAAAAAATGGGTATCGCCTTGCAGCGTCTGGCTGCAGAAGACCCATCTTTCCGCGTCAAGACCGACGAAGAATCCGGTCAGACCATCATCGCCGGCATGGGCGAGTTGCACCTTGAGATCATCGTGGACCGCATGAAGCGCGAGTTCGGCGTGGAGGCCAATGTCGGCAAGCCGCAAGTGGCTTACCGCGAGACCATCCGCAAGACCGTCGAAGATGCCGAAGGCAAGTTCGTGCGTCAGTCCGGCGGTAAGGGTCAGTACGGCCACGTGGTGCTGAAGATCGAACCCAACGAGCCGGGCAAGGGTATAGAGTTCATCGACGCCATCAAGGGCGGTGTGGTGCCGCGCGAATACATTCCTGCGGTTGAAAAAGGCATTCATGAAGCCGTCAC
>CANIDW010000150.1 GCA_947466165.1 Comamonadaceae bacterium
AGGTGGTGGCTTATCCCCTGATCGATTTGAAGCGCGCCGGCTATTACGTCAAGGAATACGTCTACAGGATTGAAGAGTCGGTGATCAAAACCCTGGCGCACTTTGGCGTGACGGGTCACCGCATAGCCGGCTCGCCGGGCATTTATGTGCGGCTGGACGACCCGCATGCGCACGCCGCGCTGACCGGCCCACGCCCGCCGGCCGACCCGTTCAGAGGCCTGGGCAAGATCGCCGCACTGGGCATCAAGGTCAGCCGCCACTGCACCTATCACGGGTTGGCGCTGAATGTAGCGATGGACCTGGAACCCTACTCGCGCATCAACCCCTGCGGCTACGCCGGGCTGAAGACCATAGACCTTTCTACAATCGGGGTGTCGGCCAGCTGGCAGGAAGCCGCCGAGGTGCTGGGTCACAAGCTCAGCAGCTACCTGGCGCCCTGAAGCGCTGAACGCCACGCGCCCGCGAGCACAACCGAGAAACACCATGAGCACACCCGAAACCGGCAACCCGGTCGTCCGCGAAGCCCAAAGCCAGCAGGACTACAACCCGCTGGCCAAACAAAAGGCGGCGGCCAAGCTCTCGCGCATTCCGGTCAAGGTCGAACGCGCCGAAGTACTCAAGAAACCCGACTGGATCCGCGTCAAGGCCGGCAGTCCGAGCACGCGCTTTTACGAGATCAAGCAGATCCTGCGCGAGAACAAGCTCAATACGGTGTGCGAAGAAGCCAGCTGCCCGAACATCGGCGAATGCTTTGGCAAGGGCACAGCCACTTTCATGATCATGGGCGACAAATGCACGCGCCGATGCCCGTTTTGCGACGTCGGCCACGGCCGGCCCGACCCGCTGGACGTCAACGAGCCGGACAACCTGGCCAAGACGATTGCCGCGCTCAAGCTCAGTTACGTGGTGATCACCAGCGTGGACCGGGACGACCTGCGCGACGGCGGTGCGCAGCATTTTGTCGACTGCATCTCGCGTATTCGCGCGCTGTCTCCACGCACGCAAATTGAAGTGCTGGTGCCCGACTTCCGCGGCCGCGATGACCGCGCGCTCAGCATCCTCACCTTGGCGCCACCCGACGTGATGAACCACAACCTGGAAACCGCGCCGCGCCTGTACAAAGAAGCGCGCCCCGGCAGCGACTACCTGTTCTCGCTGAACCTGCTGAAAAAATTCAAGGCCCTGCACCCGGGCGTGCCGACCAAGAGCGGCATCATGGTCGGGCTGGGCGAGACCGACGAAGAAGTCCTGCAAGTGATGCAGGACATGCGTGACCACCAGATCGACATGCTGACCATCGGTCAGTACCTGGCGCCATCGACCTCGCACCTGCCGGTGCGGCGCTATGTGCACCCGGACACTTTCAAGATGTTCGAGGCGCGCGCTTACGAGATGGGTTTCTCGCACGCCGCTGTGGGCGCAATGGTGCGCTCAAGCTACCACGCTGATCAGCAGGCGCATGCCGCCGCAGAAGCGGCAGCGGCCTCTAACGCCGTGAAGTGAAAGCGCAGCTCTTTGCACTGGGGGCCATTGCGCTGTGGGTGTCTGTGGCTTCGCTGGGTGTACTGCTCAAGCACCTGCCGCCTTTTTTGCTGACAGGCTTGTCGCTGCTGATCGGCGGTCTGCTGGCTTTGCCGCAAGTGCTGCGCGATCCGCGTCAGTGGCGAATCCCGCTTTCCACCCTGGCCTTGGGCATTTACGGTTTGTTTGGTTACCACTTCATGCTCTTCATGGCGCTGCGCTTGGCGCCGGCTGTTGAGGCTAATTTAATCAATTACCTGTGGCCTTTGCTGATGGTGGTTTTGGCGCCCGTCTTGCTTAAAAACATGTCGCTGCGCCCGATTCACCTGGGTGCTGCCCTGCTCGGCTTTGGTGGTGCGGCTTTGGCCATTCTGGGCGCAGCCAACCATGTGGACGCACTGCCAAGGCCCGAAAGTGCAGGGGGAGCGGCTGGTTATCTGGCCGCGCTGGCGGCAGCTTTCATGTGGTCAAGTTATTCACTGTTGACGCAACGAGTCGCAGCGTTTCCAACCGCTGCAATCGGCCTGTTCGCTTTGGT
Organism: Comamonadaceae bacterium; assembly: GCA_947466165.1. Taxonomy (GTDB): domain Bacteria; phylum Pseudomonadota; class Gammaproteobacteria; order Burkholderiales; family Burkholderiaceae_C; genus Polaromonas. Next base: position 2,060 of record CANIDW010000150.1, read on the forward strand.
GTCCGGGGTGCTGTCCTTGTTGTGCCACTGGGTGCTGGAAGCACCGACCAGCCTGAGCTTGCGCGACGGTTTCCTGCTCGCTCTGATGGGGCTGGGCCCGCTGGGCGGCGCTTTTTATCTGTGGGACAAAGCGCTCAAGCTGGGCGACGCGCGGCAGATCGGTATCTTGAGTTATCTCACGCCGCTGGGCTCGACAGCCTTGCTGATTTTAGTCACCGGGCGGCAGTGGAGCTGGAGCATTGCGCTGGCGGCGCTGATGATCATGCTTGCCGCCTTGCTGGGCACACGGGCCCGATAACCGCTTACAGCAAAGAAGCCGGATCTTCGCTGGCCAGCACCTCCTGCGCCCAGGGCTGGAGCTTGCCGGCATCAGCCCGCAAGATCTGCTGCTTGACCGACAGGATCTGCGAGGGGTGCATGGAGAAACAGCGCAAACCCAGCCCCAGCAAAAGCCGCGTCATGTTGACGTCACCCGCCATTTCGCCGCATACGCTGATGCCCTTGCCTTGCGCATTGCACTCGGCAATGGTGTCGGCCACCAGCCTGAGCACAGCCGGGTGGCAGGGGTCATACAGATGCGCGACGGCCTCATCGGCGCGGTCAATCGCCAGCGTGTACTGAATGAGGTCGTTGGTACCGATGGACAAAAAATCAAAATACTTGAGGAACAACTTGAGCGTCAGCGCGGCAGCCGGTATCTCGATCATGGCGCCGAGCTTGACCGGCCCATAGACTTGGCCTTTGTTATCCAGGGTGGCGCGCGCGTGATCAATCAAAGACATGGTTTGCCGGATTTCTGAGGCATGCGCCAACATGGGCACCAGCAAGTTGACCTGCCCATGTGCAGCAGCCCGCAAGATGGCGCGCAACTGTGTCAAAAACATGGGCGGGTCGGCCAGGCTCCAGCGGATGGCTCGCAGGCCCAACGCCGGGTTCAGCTGCGCCTCTTGCGCCTTGGTGTGGCGCTCCAAAGGCTTGTCGGCGCCAATGTCGACTGTGCGGATGGTCACCGGCAGACCCTGCATACCTTCAATAGCCTGGCGGTAGGCCAAATATTGCTCTTCCTCGTCTGGTAAGTTACCGATGCGGCCCATGAACAAGAACTCGCTGCGGAACAAGCCCACGCCGACGGCGCCGGCCTGGATCGCACCGCTTGTGTCTTCAGGCATTTCAATGTTGGCCAGCAGCTCCACTTTTTGACCGTCGAGCGTGACAGCCGGCGTGTGGCGCAAGCGGTTCAGACGCTCGCGCTCAAGTGCACCTTGTCGCTGCTTGAAGCCATACTCGGCCAGGATGATGGGCGAGGGATCGACGATCAGCACGCCGGCATCGCCGTCAATGATGACCCAGTCGTCCTGCTTGATCAGCTGGCTGGCGCTGCGCGCGCCAACCACCGCCGGAATGTCCATGCTGCGCGCAACGATGGCTGTGTGCGAAGTGCGTCCACCCACATCAGTGGCAAAGCCGGCAAACAAACTCTGCTTGAACTGCAACATGTCGGCCGGTGACAAATCGTGCGCGACCAGAACCAGCGGAACGTCCAGTTTGTCGTCATGCAACAACTCTTTCTGCTGTTTGCGCACGCCTTGATTTCTATGCTGCACCGGCGAAGCGACGCCCTTCATCGCACGCAGCACCCGCTCGACCACTTGCTCGAGGTCGGCTTTGCGCTCACGCAGGTACTCGTCTTCCATCTCGTCGAACTGGCGCGCGATCATCTCGTATTGCGTTGTCAAGGCCCACTCGGCGTTGTAATGCCGCTCCGAAATCCAACCTTTGACGCCACTGATGAGTTGCTCGTCCTGCAAAAGCATGAGGTGAACATCCAGCAGGGCGGCGAGTTCATGCGGCGCGTCGGCAGGCAAGTCGCGTTGCAGGCGCGAAATCTCTTCAACCACGGTATTGCGCGCATCGCGAACCCGATGAATCTCTGACCGGACATCTGCGTCCTCGACAAAGTAATGCGCCACATCGGCACGGCTAGACGCCACCAGCACCGCCCGCCCAATGGCAATTCCGCGCGAGACCGCCAGGCCATGGACAGAAAAAGTCATGCCCTACCCCTTGTGTCTTGACTAACCGCGGGGGGCAGCGCAGTACGCGAAGCGACAAGCGTGAGGGCCAACAACTTATTCGCCCTCGCCAAACTTGTCCGCCATCATGGCCAGCAAAGCGTCCATGGCGGCTTGTTCGTCAACGCCGTTCGTCTCCAGTTCCACCTTGGCACCCAGGCCGGCGGCCAGCATCATCACGCCCATGATGCTTTTGGCGTTGACGCGGCGTTCGCCGCGGCTGATCCAGACCTCACAGGGGAAGCTGGCTGCCAGCTTGGTCAGCTTGGCAGAAGCGCGGGCGTGCAGGCCCAATTTATTGCTGATGGTCGCGCTGGTCTTGATCATGGTTTCGCCGGTTCTGGTTTTGCGGGGCAGTGATGACCACCTGCATCACGCCCTGTGTGGCGCCCATCAAGGCGCGCGCGACCAGGGCATCGAGGGACTCATTGCGGTAAGAAAGTGTGCGCAGCAGCATGGGCACGTTGACACCGGTGATGAGCTTGGAGTGCACGCCATCGACCAGTTTTTGCGCTACGTTGCAGGGTGTCGCGCCAAAGACATCGGCCAGCACCAAGGCGTGGGAAGTGCCCAGCTGCGCCAGCATGATGCGAGCCTGCGCCAGGGTTTCCTCAGGCGGGGTGTTGGGCTGAACATCCAAAGCGGCCACGGCCTCAGGATGGTCTGTGAAAACATGCGCCACACATTGGCGCAATGCAGAAGCCAAAGGCGCATGGGCGATGATGAGAATACCGTTCATTGCGGTGAATTATCAGCCTTCACCCAGCGGAAGTAGGCGTATGAGGCGGCGCAGCAACACATAAAGACGCCCATGGCCGCTTGAAAACAGGCCGCCTCACTCAGACCAGCGGCCTTAAAGGCGTCTACCAACAGGCCTATGCCCCACTGCACGACAAAAATGCC
>CANIDW010000151.1 GCA_947466165.1 Comamonadaceae bacterium
ATGGCTCTGGGCGGCATGCGTGACGAAGCCGAGATCCGCGGGCATCGCCGCACTTACATCGGCGCCTTGCCGGGCAAGGTGCTGCAAAGCCTGACCAAGGCCGGCACGCGCAACCCGCTGTTCCTGCTCGATGAGATCGACAAGCTGGGTACCGACTTCCGCGGTGACCCTTCCAGCGCCTTGCTCGAGGTGCTGGACCCGGAGCAAAACCACACCTTCGGCGACCACTACGTCGAGGTAGATTTCGATCTGAGCGACGTGATGTTTGTCGCCACCTCGAACTCCATGAACATACCGCCGGCCCTGCTGGACCGCATGGAAGTGATCCGTCTGTCGGGTTACACCGAAGACGAAAAGACCAGCATCGCCATGCGCTACCTGCTGCCCAAGCAACTCAAGAACAACGGCGTGAAAGAAGGCGAGCTCGACATTTCCGAGCAGGCCGTGCGCGACATCGTGCGCTACTACACGCGTGAAGCCGGTGTGCGTTCACTCGAGCGCGAGCTCTCCAAGATCTGCCGCAAAACAGTCAAGGGCATTCAGCTGAAAAAGATGCAAGCGCCAGTGGTGGTCAGCCCCGACAACCTCAATGACTACCTGGGTGTTCGCAAGTTCAACTACGGACGCGCTGAAGACCAAAACCAGATCGGCCAGGTGGTGGGTCTGGCCTGGACAGAAGTCGGTGGCGACTTGCTGACCATTGAAGCGGCCATCATGCCGGGCAAGGGCGTGATCACGCGCACCGGCTCGCTGGGCGACGTGATGAAAGAGTCCGTCGAGGCCGCCCGCACCGTGGTGCGCAGCCGCTCACGCATGTTGGGCATTCGCGACGACATGTTTGAAAAGCGAGACATCCACATTCACGTGCCCGACGGCGCCACCCCTAAAGACGGTCCGAGCGCGGGTGCTGCCATGACCACCGCCTTTGTGTCTGCTCTGACCGGCATACCGGTGCGCGGCGACGTGGCCATGACCGGCGAGATCACGCTGCGCGGCGAAGTCACGGCCATTGGCGGGCTGAAAGAAAAGCTGCTGGCCGCTTTGCGCGGCGGTATCAAAACAGTGCTGATTCCCGAAGAAAACGCCAAGGACTTGCAAGAGATTCCTGACAACGTCAAAAGCGGCCTGGAGATCATTCCCGTCAAATGGATCGACCAGGTGCTGGCCGTGGCGCTGGAGCGCATGCCTGTGCCACTGTCTGACGAAGAGGTGGCCTTGGCCGCGGCGGCCACTGCAGCCACTGCGGCTGCGGCGGCGGCCCTGGCGGCAGCCGCAACCGCTGCGGTACCGGCGCAACCGGGCGCTGTGAAGCACTGAGTTTCCACAGGCGTGGTTTTTCCTGAAAGTATTTTTGTCGCAGATTCAAGGCACCCGAAAAACCAAGCTATAATTTGGCCTGTCATTGCGGGAGTAGCTCAGTTGGTAGAGCGCAACCTTGCCAAGGTTGAGGTCGAGAGTTCGAGACTCTTCTCCCGCTCCAAATTTAAAAGGGCAGCACTTCAAAATGCTGTCCTTTTTCATTAGGAAACCGGCGCGATAGCAAATCGGTTATGCACTGGATTGCAAATCCAGCTAGGGCGGTTCGACTCCGCCTCGCGCCTCCACAATCCCTCAGTTTTCAACGGTGTTTGTCTCCATATCGACTTGCTATAGTCGTGGGCAAAATAAGCATTGGACGTGCGCCACCCGCCCGCCTAAGCTCAGCTGGTTTAACTTTGCCAATTGACACAGGAGACAAGCCTTGAAACTCATGCCATCGCTCATCCGTTTGCAATTTGCTGCCGTCATGCTCTGCCTGGCCGGTGCCGCTTTTGCCAACGAATACCCTGCTAAATCGATACGCCTGATCGTGCCTGCCGCGCCAGGCGGTGGCGCTGACTTTCTGGCGCGCATTGTGGGCGTCAAGCTGGGCGAATTGGTGGGGCAGTCGGTGGTGGTGGACAACCGCGCAGGTGCTTCCGGCACCATCGCGGCGGACGGTACAGCCAAGGCCGCAGGCGACGGCTACACCGTGTTGATGGGGCAGTCAACCAGCATTGTGATTGCGCCGCAGCTTTATCCCAAACTGCCCTACGACACGCTTAAAGACCTCAAAGCTGTGACGCTGGTAGCCGAAGTGCCCAACATCATGGTGGTACACCCCAGCGTGCAGGCCAGCACCGTCAAGGAGTTGATTGCACTGGCCAAGGCCAAGCCCGACATGCTGAACTTCGGCTCGTCCGGAAATGGCGCGCCCAGCCACCTGGCCGGTGAGATGTTCAAGTCGGCCACCGGCACGCGCCTGGTTCATGTGCCTTACAAAGGCGCGGGCCCGGCCGTCAACGCACTGTTGGCCGGGGAAATTCAGGTCATGTTTGCACCCATCGTGGCGGTCTTGCCGCAAGTTAAGGCAGGCCGTTTGCGCGCCTTGGGCGTCACGTCTGCCAAGCGTTCTGCGGCAGCACCTGACTTGCCCACCCTGGCGGAGGCCGGCTTGACCGGCTATGAGATCAGTTCCTGGTTTGGCCTGTTTGTGCCGGCCAGCACGCCCAACGCTGTAGTTGACAAGCTCTACAAAGACACCCTGCGCGTGCTCAAGTCGCCTGATGTGCTGGAGCGTTTTGCCAAAGAAGGCGCAGAGCCCGTGGGCAATTCGCCAATTGACTTCAACAACTATGTACGCGCTGAGTTTGTGAAATACAACAAAGTCATCAAGGACAACGGCATCAAGGCCGATTAAGCAAGCGCCTCGAAACACTGAACACAACCCACCATTTTTTGAAAGCCCAGGATGACCACGCCAGAGATGATGACCCCTAAGAACCGCGCCCAGCAAACCATGGCCCACAACATGACCTTGGTGGCGCACCACGAGCTCGATGGCTTTGGCGGCATGGGCGAGGGCATCGCTATGCAAAAAACCGATGACGGCCGCCGCATCCTGTGGATGGCGCACGAGTCGGCTCCCAAAAACTTCACGGGTGTCGATGTCACCGACCCGAAGAACCCGCGCGTGATTGTGCAGACCGAGCTGCCGCACATGAAGGTGCGCTCTAATTCGCTGGACGTGGTGGGCAACCTGATGGTGGTGGCCAACCAAACCAAAGAAGTCAACATGAAGCCGGCCGGCTTCAATGTCTATGACATCTCCATCCCCGAGCAACCCAAACTCATTTCGCATTTCGATTGCTCCGGCCCTTATTCGCGCGGCGTTCATGCGGTCTGGTTTGTCGACGGTAAAACAGTGCATATGGCTTCCGGCGCGCACGACTTTCAGCCGCACAACGCCAAAGACGATCAGATCTACCGCATCATCGACATCTCCAACCCGGCCAAGCCGCAAGAGACCGGACGCTGGTGGTACCCGGGCACGCGCGTGGGTGACACCACGCCGCCTCCGGCTCGTTTGCCAGCCCAGTTTGACACCGGCTTTCGGGCGCACAACACCAATGTGTTTCCCCAGCGCCCCAACCGCGCGTATGTGGGTTACATCGACGGCGGCGCCATCGTGCTCGACATCTCTAAGCCCTCGGACATCAAGATGGTGTCGCACTGGAACCATTCGCCACCGTTCAACGGTTTCACGCACACCGTGCTGCCGCTGTTTGAGCGCGGCCTCTGGGTGGTCAGCGACGAGTGTGTGCAGGACGACGGCAAGGACTGGCCCAAGCTGGTCTGGATGGTCGATGCCCGCTCGGACGCCAACCCCGTGCCCATCTCCACCTTCCCCGCGCCGCCGTATGACGCTTTTGCCAAACGCGGCGGCCGCTTTGGCGCGCACAACCTGCACGAGAACCTGCCTCTGCCCGTCTCCTTTCAGTCGGACACACTGACCATTGGCACTTTCTTTAATGCCGGTGTGCGTGTTTATGACACCAGCAACCCCTACCAGGTGGAAGAAGTGGCCTACTTTGTGCCGGGTACGCCGCGTCTGGCCCCGGCGGGTGCGGTTCAGCTCAACGACGTGTTTGTCGATGACCGCAAACTGGTCTACACCGTGGACCGTTTCGGCGGCGGCTTGTACATCCTGGAAATGAATCTCTGAACACGTCTGCCCCCGCGATGAAACGCGACCCCCTGGCCGGAAAAATCCCGGTCACCTTGATTACCGGCTTTCTGGGCAGCGGCAAGACCACCTTGATCACCCGTTTGCTGCGGCACCCGGACATGAACCGGGTGGCTGTGGTGATCAACGAGATCGGCGAGATCGGCATTGACAATGACCTGGTCAAAATGTCGTCCGAGAACGTCAGCCTGCTGGCCAACGGCTGCCTGTGCTGCTCTGTGCGCACCGACTTGCAGGAAACCCTGAGAGAGCTGTTCGGCGAGCGGCGGGCCGGTCAGATTCCGGACTTTGACCGCGTCATCATCGAAACCACCGGTCTGGCCGATCCGGCCCCGGTGATTCAAACCCTGGCCAGTGACACCATGCTGGGCGCGCATTACCGGCTGGACGGCGTGGTCACGCTGGTGGATGCGGCCAATGCCCTGACGCAGCTGGCCGAGTTCCCCGAGCCCGAGCACCAGATTGCCCTGGCCGACCGCATCTTTTTGACCAAATGCGATCTGTCCACCGAGCCCGCCATGGCCGAGCTGACAGCGGCCATTGCCCTGATCAACCCGCGTGCCGACATCCGGCGTTGCAGCCAGGGCGAGATAGACCCGGCAGACCTGATCGGCATCGGCCTTTCGAGTGCCCGGGCTGGCAACGACACCTTGCACTTTCTGGGCGAGCTCAAGCCCCGTGCGGCGAGCGACGAGCCGGCAGCGTCCTACCTGGGGCAGCGGCTGCCGGCCCGGCACGACCCGGCCGTCAAAACCTTGTCGCTGCGTTTTGATGCGCCTTTCACCTGGGCCTCTTTCTCATCGGCCATGGAACTGGTGATCTCGCTGCGTGGCAAGGACTTGCTGCGCGTCAAGGGCATCGTCAATGTCGAGGGCAATCCGGTGGTGGTGCAGGGCGTGGGCCACGTCTTTCACCCGCCGCTGCCGCTGGACCGCTGGCCCAGCCCGGACACCGGCTCGCGCCTGGTCTTTATCACCCG
>CANIDW010000152.1 GCA_947466165.1 Comamonadaceae bacterium
GATGCCAAAGCGCGCCAGCAGCTTGAGCGTGATCTCGATGTAAGGCTTGGAGATGAGCTCGCCGGTGACTTCGATGCGGATGTCTTGCTTGGCCACCAGGGGCAGCGCCATCAGCAGCGCCGTCAAAAACTGGCTTGAGACATCACCGCGAACCGCAATCGGTTTGCTAAGGGCCAGCTTGCCCGGCTTCAGGTGCAAGGGCGGAAAGCCGTCGTTGCCCAGGTAATCAATGCTGCAGCCTAGCTGGCGCAGCGCATCCACCAGGTCGCCGATGGGGCGCTCGTGCATGCGCGGCACGCCGGAGAGTTGATAGTCTCCGCCCAGCAAAGCCAGCGCGGCCGTCAGTGGGCGCATGGCGGTGCCTGCGTTGCCCATGAACAGTTTGCCTTGTGCGTTCACCAGTTTGCCGCCCAGCCCGCCGATGACAGCGGTTTGCCCGGCCTGCTCGACGCTGCAGCCCATCTGCTTGAGTGCAACCAGCATCACCGCGGTGTCGTCCGAGGCCAGCAAGTCATGCACCACGGTTTTGCCCTGGCTCAGCGCGGCCAGCAGCAGCACGCGGTTGGAAATACTTTTGGAGCCCGGCAGGTGCACCGTGCCGTGAGCGCCGGTCAGTGGCGGAATGTCCAGCGAATCGATATCAAACATGAAACTGAATCAATCCTGATGCGTTGAAGAAGGGTCTGAGGACTGCGCCCAGCGGGTGCGCGCTTGGCTGGCTTGGGTGATGGCGCTGTGCAGTTGCGCGGCATCGCTGGCGGTGATCAGTTTCTCCAGCGCTTGCAGGCTTTGTTGAAACAAGTGCGATTGCGCCAGCAACTCGTCGCGGTTGGCCAGCAGGATGTCGCGCCACATGGCCGGCTCGCTGGCGGCGATGCGCGTGAAATCTCGAAAGCCCGAACCCGCCAGCGCCATGAATTGCTCGCCCTGGTCTTGCCCCTGGAGGCTATTCATCATGGCAAAGGCCAGCAAATGCGGCAGGTGGCTGACGGCGGCATAAGCCGCGTCATGTACATCGGCAGACATTTCGCTGACATGCGATCCCAAGGCAGTCCAAAGCTGGCGCGCCAGCATGAGTTGGGCGGGGGCTGTTTCTGGCAGCGGCGTGAGGATGACTTTCTTGCCGGCGTACAAGCCGGCCTCCGCGTTTCGCACGCCCGACAGTTCTTTGCCGCAAATCGGATGCGCCGGCACAAAACAGGGAAGTAAGGCGCCCAGGCTGTTTCTTGCGGCCAGCACCACATCGCCTTTGGTGGACCCCACATCCATCACCAGCGTGTCTTTGTGGATGACCTGGGCAATGGCTTTCAGCGTGCTTGGCGTCGCGCTCACAGGCACGGCCAGCAGCACCAGGTCGGCGCCCTCGGCAGCCAGCGCCGCAGAGGCCGCTACCTTGTCCATCACACCCATTTCCAGGGCCATGGCCGTGCTGGCGGGGGAGGGGCTAAAGCCAGTCACGCGCTCAACCAGACCGGCGCGTTGGAGTGCCAGGGCAAACGAGCTGCCCATGAGGCCGCAGCCAATCAGGCCAAGTTGTTTGAACACTTGAGTTTGCGCCTCAATCACCTGCGGGGTAGTTACCCAGCACTTTGTAGAAGGCGCAAAGTTGCTGCAACTCTGCCAGTGCAGCGCTCACATGCGGCTGCGAAGTGTGGCCTTGCAGGTCGATGTAAAAGTAATATTCCCATTGGCCCGAGCGGGCCGGGCGCGATTCGAAGCGCGTCATGGAAACGCCATGCGTTTTGAGCGGGCCCAAAATGTCATGCACCGCACCGGGCCGGTTAGGCACCGAAACAATCATGCTGATGCAGTCTTTCCCGGAGGCCGGAGGCGAAGGCAGTGTTTGAGGCAGGCAAACCACGGCAAAGCGCGTGCGGTTAAAGGGGTCGTCCTGAATAGCATGCGCCGCGTTGTGCAAGCCAAACTGCACACCGGCACGTTCGCTGGCAATGCCGGCCCAGGCCGGGTTGGTGGTGGCCAGACGAGCGCCTTCGGCATTGCTGGAGGCGGTGCGCCGCTCGGCATTGGGCAGGTGCGCGGTCAGCCAGCCTTGGCATTGGGCCAGCGCCTGCGGGTGCGCGTAAACCACCTGGATACCCTCGAGCGAGTCCGACAGGCGCAGCAGGTTGTGGCGCACCATCAAACTGGTTTCTCCCACAATATGCAGCGGAGAATTCAAAAACAAATCGAGCGAGCGAGAGACCACGCCTTCGGTCGAGTTTTCAACCGGCACCACACCGTAGCCGGCGCTACCGCCCGCAGTGGCGCGAAACACCTCGTCAATGCTTGTGCAAGGCACATGCTCGATGCTGGCGCCAAAAAACTGCAACGCCGCCTGCTCACTGAAAGTGCCGGCCGGGCCCAGGTAGGCCACTCGCACAGGCGTCTCGAGCGCCAGACAGGCCGACATGATCTCGCGCCAGATGGCTTCCACATGTTCAGACTTCAGTGGGCCGGTGTTGGCCTGCTTTATTTTCTCGATGACGGCGGCCACGCGGTCGGGCCTGAAGAAGGGCGAGCCTTCACGGCGTTTGAGTTCGCCGACTTCTTCAGCCACGCGGGCACGCTGGTTCAGCAGCGTGAGCAGCTCCCGGTCCAGCTTGTCGATTTGGTTGCGCAGTTCAGGCAGGTTGGTTGTCATGGTTCTGTCCCGGCTCAGGCATGTTCTTTTTCAAATTCTCGCATGTGACTCACCAGCGCCTGAACGCCGGCCAGAGGCATGGCGTTGTACAGGCTGGCGCGCATGCCGCCCAGGGTTTTGTAGCCCTTGAGTTGCAGCAGGCCGCGCGCTTTGGCCTGGGCTAAAAAGGCATCGTTGCGCGATTCGTCGGCCAAGAAAAAAGGTATGTTCATGCGCGAACGGCAATTTTTGGCGACGCGGTTGACATAAAAATCTGAGCTGTCAATCAAGTCATACAACAGCTTGGCTTTGGCGATGTTGCGCTGCTCGATAGCGGCCACCCCGCCTTGTGCTTTGAGCCACTCAAATGACAGGCCGGCGATGTAAATGCCGTAGGTGGGCGGCGTGTTGTACATCGACTGGTTGTCTGCAACGATCTTGTAGTCGAAGGCGGAAGGGCAGTGGGCCATGGCGTGCCCCAGCAAATCCTGGCGTACAAACACCAGGGTCAGGCCGGCAGGGCCCACATTTTTTTGCGCGCCGCCAAATGCCAAACCCACGCGCGACCAGTCCACCGGCCGCGACAACATGTGCGAGGAGATGTCAGCCACCAGTGGCGCGTTGCTGCCCAACGCTTGGAGGTCGGGCAGCTCGTGCATTTCAATGCCGTGCACAGTTTCATTGCTGCACACATGCACATAGCGCGCGTTGGCGCTCAATTGCCAACTGCCAGTGTCGGGCAAGCTGGTGTGGCCGGTGTCCGCATTGCTGGCGGCCACATTCACGTCGCAGTACTTTCGTGCTTCTTTTTGCGAACGCTCGCTCCAGACGCCGGTGACCACAAAGTCAGCGCGCTCGCCGCGCGAGAGGTTCAGCGGCACAACGGCGTTTTCTGCGATGCCGCCGCCTTGCATGAAAAGAATTTTGAAGTCTTGAGGCACGGCCAGCAACTCGCGCACATCGGCTTCGGCAGCTTCATAGATAGAGACAAACTCTTTGCCGCGGTGGCTCATTTCCATGACGCTCATGCCGCTGCCGTGCCAGTCCAGCATGTCGGCGGCGGCGCGCTCCAGCACCTCTTCGGGCAGAACAGCCGGACCCGCCGAAAAATTGAAGGGCCTGCTCATCGCGGCAGCGCCGGGGCGCGGTGCTGTGCAAGCATGGTCAGTCGGCAGAACCTGTCGCGCCGTCTGTGCCTTCGTCACCTTCGGTGTCTGCAGCCGGGTCTGCGGCGTCCAGGCTGGCGTCGTTCTCAACGATGCGTTGCAAGCCGCTGAGCTTGGAGCCGTCGTCCAGCCCGATCAGCGTCACGCCCTGAGTGGCGCGACCCATTTCGCGTATCTCGCTGACGCGTGTGCGCACCAGCACGCCACGGTCAGTGATCAGCATGATCTCGTCGTCGGTGTGCACCAGCGTGGCGGCCACCACTTTGCCGTTGCGCTCGCTTTGCTGAATGGCGATCATTCCCTTGGTGCCGCGGCCGTGGCGCGTGTACTCGTCGATCGAGGTGCGCTTGCCGTAACCGTTTTGCGTAGCAGTCAGCACGCTTTGCTGCTCGTCTTCAGCTACCAGCATGGCGATCACGTTCTGGCCTTCTTCGAGCATCATGCCGCGCACGCCGCGCGCTGTGCGGCCCATGGGGCGCACGTCGTTTTCGTCAAAGCGCACGGCTTTGCCGCCGTCAGAAAACAGCATCACGTCGTGTTTGCCGTCGGTTAGCGCCGCGCCAATCAAAAAGTCGCCGTCGTCCAGGTCCACAGCAATGATGCCGGCCTTTCGCGGGTTGTTGAAGTCGTCCAGCGGTGTCTTCTTGACGGTGCCCATCGAGGTGGACATGAAGACGTAATGGTCTGCCGGGAAACTGCGGTTGCTGCCTGTGAGCGGCAACACCACGGTGACTTTTTCGCCTTCTTGCAAGGGGAACATGTTGACGATGGGGCGACCGCGCGAGCCGCGCGAGCCGGCCGGTACTTCCCAAACCTTGAGCCAGTACAGCCGGCCGCGGTTAGAGAAACACAAAATGTAGTCGTGTGTGTTGGCGATGAAAAGCTGGTCCACCCAGTCGTCTTCCTTAGTCGCCGTGGCTTGTTTGCCCCTGCCGCCGCGTTTTTGGGCGCGGTATTCGCTCAAAGGCTGGCTCTTGATGTAGCCCAGGTGCGACAAGGTCACCACCATGTCGGTGGGCGTGATCAGGTCTTCGGTACTCAGGTCAAACGAGCTGTGTTCGATCAGGCTGCGGCGCGCGCCCAGCTTGGTCTGGCCGAATTCGTTTTTAATGACGGTCAATTCGTCGCCAATGATGGTGGCAACCCGCTCGGGCCGCGACAAGATGTCCAGCAGATCGTCGATCTCGGCCATCACTTCTTTGTACTCGACGACGATCTTGTCTTGCTCCAGACC
>CANIDW010000153.1 GCA_947466165.1 Comamonadaceae bacterium
AGTCGCTCGGTTCCATTTTTCGTTTCCTTTGGCTTAGCCTTCAGTGAGTATCCCGGGGGACATGCGGTAACAGTGGTCAGCGATGTCACGCGGGCGTGTCCACCATACACGATCGCTCAGCGGGTGTTGCATGCAATGCTCCAGCGCCCTGCGCAGCGGCCCCAGCCGAAACGGCTGCCCGGTGATGAAGGGATGCAAAGCCAGCGAGAAGACCAAAGGCTGGTGCTCGCACTGCCGCACCATTTCATCGAACTGGTCCACGATCATGTCTGCAAACTCGCGCGCACTGTGCTGCCTGCGGGCGATCACAGGACCGTCGTTGATTTCAATCGAGTAGGGCAGCGACAAAATCCGGCCCTTGCGGGTTTTCATCCAGAAAGGCTGATCATCACAAGGCCAGTCCATCAAAAAACGATACCCGGCTTCTTGCAACAAGTCGGGCGTCACAGCGGACTCAGACAGCCCCGGTCCCATCCAGCCCCCGGGCGCAGTGCCTTCATGGCGGGTAATCACTTCGGTGGCGTCGTTGATCAGTCTGGCCTCATCGAGCTCCCACAGGCCGTCCTGGTGTTCTGAGTTGGTTCGCCCGTGGCCGACGACTTCGTCACCGCGCTGGCGGATGCGGCCGGTGATGTCCGGGCGGAACTCGTAAATCAAACTGTTGACGTTGTGAGCCGCCGGCAGCCCCAGATCGTCCAACATGTCGAACATGCGCCAGATGCCCACGCGCAAACCATAGTCGCGCCAGGAAAAGTTTCGGTGGGTTTGCTTGGCCGTGAGGTTGGCGTTGTCCAGGGCCCCGTCACCCTTGCCGAGCGCAAAGTACTCGATGTTGGTGCAAATATAAAACGCCAGTCGCTTGCCATCGGGCCAGTCAAAGACAGGGCGTTTGTGAATTGGTGTGTAGCCGTAGCGGTTGTGTGTCGGTAACATGATGACATGGTAGATGCCAGAGGGGGCGAAGTAAATCCTAATGAAAACCCTCGCCGGGCTCACCCCCTTGGCGCCCTTTCCCCATTGTCTGCCTGCTCTCAAAGCGCTGGTTACCCAGTGAAGCTGCATGAGACAACAAAAAACCCGCTGTAGCTATAAGCCACGCGGGTTTTGAGAGGTTCTGAGACTTTCTGATATCACTGGCTGGTGCCCGGGGCCGGAATCGAACCGGCACGCCTCGCGGCGGGGGATTTTGAGTCCCCTGCGTCTACCAATTTCACCACCCGGGCATCGGATGCGAAGCCGCAAATTATGGCACAGTGCAGGCTATGAATTACCCGACTCTTGAAGACGCCGTAGGCAAAACGCCTTTGGTGGCACTGCAACGCATACAGGCCGCCGACAACCGGCAACGTAACAACGTGGTGATGGGCAAGCTCGAAGGCAACAACCCGGCCGGCTCGGTGAAAGACCGGCCGGCGCTGTCAATGATCCGGCGCGCTGAAGAGCGCGGCGACATCAAGCCCGGTGACACTCTGATTGAAGCGACCTCCGGTAACACCGGCATTGCGCTGGCCATGGCAGCCGCCATCAAGGGCTACCGCATGGTGCTCATCATGCCGGAGGACTTGTCCATTGAGCGAGCCCAGACCATGAAGGCGTTTGGTGCAGAGCTCATCCTCACACCCAAGGCCGGCGGCATGGAAAGCGCGCGTGATCTGGCCGACCGCATGCAGGCCGAAGGCAAGGGCAGGGTGCTGGACCAGTTTGCCAACATGGACAACCCGCGCATTCACTACGAGACCACCGGCCCCGAGATCTGGCATGACACGGGCGGCAAGGTCACGCATTTCGTGAGCGCCATGGGTACCACCGGCACCATCACCGGCGTGTCGCGTTACCTCAAAGAAATGAACCCGGCCATTCAGATCGTGGGCGCCCAGCCCAGTGAAGGCTCGCGCATTCCGGGCATTCGGAAGTGGCCAGAGGCTTATCTGCCCAAGATTTATGACGCCAGCCACGTGGACCAACTGGTGCTGGTCAGCCAGCTCGACGCAGAAGACATGTGCCGGCGCATGGCCCGCGAAGAAGGCATCTTTGCCGGTATTTCAGCCGCCGGTGCCTGCTGGGTGGCGCAGGAAATTGCGCGCACTGTGCAAGACGCCGTGATCGTCTTCATCGTCTGCGACCGCGGTGACCGCTATTTATCGACCGGCGTGTTTCCGGCTTGAAGGGGGAATTGGCATGAGCACTGAATTTCGTTTTTGTCCCGCTTGCGCAGCACCCCTGACGCTGCAGTCACAGATGGAAGACGGCGGCGAAAAAGCCCGCCTGCGCTGCACCGGCTGCGACTACACACACTGGAACAATCCCACCCCCGTGCTGGCGGCCGTGGTCGAGTACCAGGGCAAGATTTTGCTGGCACGCAACGCCGCCTGGTCGGGCGAAAAGTTCGCGCTGATCACCGGTTTCATGGAGGCCGGCGAAACGCCAGAGGGTGGCATCGCCCGTGAGATCGCCGAAGAAACTAACCTTCAGACCAGCGCTCTCAAATTGCTTGGGGTGTATGACTTTCAGCGCATGAACCAAGTCATCATTGCCTACCATGCGGTGTGTCATGGCGATGTGCGTCTGTCGCCCGAACTGGTCGATTACAGGCTGTACGCCTTTGAAGACGTGCTGTGCTGGCCGGCCGGCACCGGCTATGCGCTGGCTGATTTTTTGAGATCGCGCGGCCACGAGCCGACCTTTGTCGAATGGGCCAAACGGGAAGTACCCGCCTGAACTGCTTAAAATCCGTCCAACGCATCTATTCCCACCGCCAGGCACTCAGCCCTGGGCTGAAAGATTTTTTCAATGAACATCGACAAAGAACTCGACACCCGCGGCCTGAACTGCCCGCTGCCGATTTTGAAAGCCAAGAAGGCCCTGGCCGAAATGACCAGCGGCCAGCTGCTCAAAGTGGTGTCTACCGACGCCGGCTCAACTCGCGACTTTCAAGCCTTTGCCAAGCAAACCGGCAATGAGCTCGTTGAGCAGCAGACAGCGGGCAGCGACTTTATTCACGTGCTCAAGCGCCGCTGAGCGGCCCCGGGCTCAAGCGCTGGTGCGCAAGCTGTCCAGGTAGGCCTTGAACTGCGCCCCCACTTCGGGGTGCTGCAATGCCAACTCCACGGTGGCTTGCAAAAAGCCTTCTTTGCTGCCGCAGTCGTAGCGCTTGCCGCTGTACTCAAAGGCGTAAACGCTTTCGGTTTTCATCAAGCCGGCAATGCCGTCGGTGAGCTGGATCTCTCCGCCCACGCCGCCCGATTGCTGGCGAATCTGCTCAAACACCGCAGGCGTGAGTATGTAGCGGCCGGCCACGCCCATGCGCGAAGGCGCTACTTCAGGCGCCGGCTTTTCCACCATGCGCGACACCTTGATCAGCCCAGGGCGCACTTTGTCACCGGCCACGATGCCGTAACGGCGCGTATGCTCGGCCGGCACTTCCTGCACGGCGATCACCGACTGCTTGAGCGCTTCAAACTGCGCCACCATCTGCGCCATGATGGGTGGTGTGCCCACCATCAAATCGTCGGCCAGCAGCACGGCAAAGGGCTCGTCGCCCACCAGGTGTTCGGCGCACAGCACCGCGTGGCCCAGGCCCAGCGAGCGCGGCTGGCGCACATAAGACATCAGCATGTCGTCGGGCACGATGGAGCGCAGCACGGTCAGCAGCGAGCCTTTGTTGGCGGCTTGCAATTCGTTTTCGAGCTCGTAGGCAGTGTCAAAGTGGTCTTCAATGGCGCGCTTGTTGCGACCGGTCACAAAAATCATGTGGCGTATGCCGGCGGCGTAAGCCTCTTCGACTGCGTACTGGATCAGCGGCTTATCAACCACCGGCAGCATTTCCTTGGGCTGGGCCTTAGTGGCCGGTAAAAAACGGGTGCCCAGACCGGCGACCGGAAAGACGGCTTTTCTGACGGTGGTGCGTGCGCTCATGGGGTTCCTGAAATTAAATGAAAACCAAGGTCATTGCAAAGCCATGCGGCCCATGCTTTAGCCCAGCCGTGCCAGTTGTGCGCGCAGCTTTTCCAGTGTGGCGCTGAAGTCGGCCATGCGTTTTTTCTCTTGCTCCAGCACAGCCGGCGGCGCCTTGGCCACAAAGGCTTCGTTGCTCAGGCGGGCACCCGCCTTGACCAGCTCGCCCTCGAGCCGCGTGACTTCCTTGCCCAGGCGGGCTTTTTCGGCTGCCACATCCACCTCGACAAACAGGCAGATGCGCGACTCGCCCACCATCGCAACGGGCGCGCCCTGCGCGGCCGTGGCCCAGGCGGCCTCGTCCTCAAACACCTTCACGTCATTGAGCTTGGCCAGCGACTTGATGACCGGCGCGGCCTTGCGCATGAACTCGGCATCGCCCAGCACCAGCAGCGGCAGGCGCACGGCGGGCGAGACATTCATCTCGCCGCGCAGGTTGCGGCAGGCGTCCACCAGCGTCTTGAGCTTGGCCACATGCGCTTCGGCTTGGGTGTCGATTTTTTCAGCTTGCGTGGTCGGGTACTTGGCCTGGCCCACAAAGCGGCCACCCAGGCCGGCCACGGGCGCGACTTTTTGCCACAGCTCTTCAGTGATGAAGGGAATGACCGGGTGCGCCAGACGCAGGATGGCTTCGAGCGTGCGGATCAGTGTGCGGCGCGTGGCGCGTTGTTCGGCCGGGCTGCCGTTTTGAATCTGCACCTTGGCAATCTCCAGGTACCAGTCGCAAAATTCGTCCCATACAAACTGGTAAATGCTGCCGGCCACGTTGTCCAGCCGGTAGTCGGCAAAGCCCTTGGCCACGTCGGCTTCGACGCGTTGCAGCGTCGAGGCAATCCAGCGGTCGGCTTGAGAAAAGACCATGTAATTGTGAAACTCGCCGCCGGGCTGGCATTGCGCCTTGGTGTGCTGGGCCAAGCCACAGTCCTGGCCTTCGCAGTTCATCAGCACAAAGCGCGTGGCGTTCCAGAGCTTGTTGCAGAAGTTGCGGTAACCCTCGCAGCGCTTGGCGTCAAAGTTGATGCTGCGGCCCAGGCTGGCCAG
>CANIDW010000154.1 GCA_947466165.1 Comamonadaceae bacterium
AACACCAGCGGCGCTTGCCACACCGTGCCGAAAAAGAAGTGCACGGACACGACATGCTGGTTATTCAGCGCAAAAGCAAACAGCGTAAAAAAAATGGCTGCTTTGAGCAGCCACAGCACGTATTTCACTCAGCTCTCCCGGTGGATGCAAGGATTGTAGCCAGCACCTTTCTGGGGCACCAGAGGGTCATGATGACTCATTTCTTGGCTGGAGGCTTTGCAAGCAGCTCCTGGGTGCGAGCGTCTACGGCTTCGCGCAGTGCTTTGCCGGGCTTGAAATGCGGTACGCGCTTTTCAGGTATGGCCACGCTTTCGCCGGAGCGCGGGTTGCGACCCATGCGGGGCGGCCTGTGGTTGATGGAGAAGCTGCCAAAGCCGCGAATCTCTATCCGGTGACCGCGCACCAAAGCATCGCTCACGGCATCAAGAATGGTCTTGACGGCGTGCTCGGCGTCTCTGTGGGTCAACTGACTGAAACGGTTGGCCAGTTCTTCAACAAGGTCTGAGCGGGTCATGAAAGGCTTGGGGGCAAAAAGACTGAAAACGCAGCGTTCCAAAAGAAAGCGGGACAAGAAACCCGAAAAGGTCTGTCGCCCCGCTTGTCTTGGATCGTTGTCGACTTAGCTGTTGTTGTCCAGCTTGGCGCGCAGCAGTGCGCCCAGGCTGGTCAGACCGGCGTTGTCTCGTGAGGACTCTTTGCTCAACGTGGCCATGGCTTCTTGCTGGTCAGCGTTGTCCTTGGCTTTGACCGAAAGTTGGATGTTGCGGGTCTTGCGATCCACGTTGACCACCACGGCAGAGACTTCGTCACCTTCTTTGAGCACGTTACGGGCATCTTCAACGCGATCGCTGCTGATCTCGCTGGCGCGCAGGTAACCGATGATGTCTTCGCCCAGATCGATCTCGGCGCCTTTGGCGTCAACGGTCTTGACCTTGCCGGTCACGATTGCGCCCTTGTCGTTGATCGACACGAAGGTGGTGAACGGATCAGAGTCGAGCTGCTTGATACCCAGGGAGATGCGTTCGCGATCCACGTCAACAGCCAGCACGATGGCTTCGACTTCCTGGCCTTTTTTGTAGTTGCGAACTGCGGCTTCGCCGGTTTCGTTCCATGACAAGTCAGACAGGTGCACCAGGCCGTCGATGCCGGCAGCCAGACCCACAAAAACGCCGAAGTCGGTGATCGACTTGATCGGGCCTTTGACGCGGTCGCCACGCTTGGTGTCCTGGGCAAATTCCTGCCAAGGGTTGGCCTTGCACTGCTTCATGCCCAGCGAAATGCGGCGCTTGTCTTCGTCGATTTCCAGAACCATGACTTCGACTTCGTCACCCAGGGCGACGAGCTTGTTCGGGGCCACGTTCTTGTTGGTCCAGTCCATTTCGGACACGTGGACCAGGCCTTCAATGCCTGGCTCGAGTTCGACAAATGCGCCGTAGTCGGCGATGTTGGTGATCTTGCCGAACAAGCGGGTAGCCTGCGGGTAGCGGCGGGCCACGCCCATCCAAGGGTCGTCGCCCATTTGCTTGAGACCCAGCGAGACACGGTTTTTCTCGGTGTCGAACTTCAGAATCTTGGCCACGATTTCCTGACCGGCTGTCACCACTTCGCTTGGGTGACGCACGCGGCGCCATGCCATGTCGGTGATGTGCAGCAGGCCGTCAATGCCGCCCAGGTCAACGAACGCACCGTATTCGGTGATGTTCTTGACGATGCCTTTGACAGCAGTGCCTTCTTTGAGGGTTTCCATCAGCTTGGCGCGTTCTTCGCCCATGCTGGCTTCGACCACAGCGCGGCGGCTCAGCACCACGTTGTTGCGTTTGCGGTCGAGCTTGATGACCTTGAACTCCATGGTCTTGTTCTCGTAGGGAGTCAAGTCCTTGATGGGGCGTGTGTCGATCAGCGAACCTGGCAGGAAAGCGCGGATGCCGTTGACCAGAACAGTCAGGCCGCCTTTGACTTTGCCGCTGGTCTGGCCGGTGACAAATTCGCCGGATTCCAGGGCTTTTTCCAGGCTCATCCACGAGGCCAGGCGCTTGGCCTTGTCGCGGGACAGCAGGGTGTCGCCGTAGCCGTTTTCGACCGAGTCGATGGCCACAGCCACAAAATCGCCGACCTGGACTTCAAGTTCGCCCTGGTCGTTTTTAAATTCTT
This sequence comes from Comamonadaceae bacterium, assembly GCA_947466165.1. Classification (GTDB taxonomy): domain Bacteria; phylum Pseudomonadota; class Gammaproteobacteria; order Burkholderiales; family Burkholderiaceae_C; genus Polaromonas. Next base: position 2,152 of record CANIDW010000154.1, read on the forward strand.
CGAGAGGCACATAGGCCTCGGACTTCAGACCGGCATTGACAACCACATGGTTGTGGTCGATGCGGATGACTTCAGCGGTAATAACTTCGCCCGTGCGCATTTCAGAGCGCTTGAGAGATTCTTCAAAAAGGGCGGCAAAAGATTCAGACATTAAAGTTTCCTAATCCCCAGAACAGTGTTCCGATAGCACCATTGCTATCGTTTTTAGAGCTGACTGCGGCAGTTTGGTGCGGCTTGTGAAGGGCCGCGGGTTAAGTTGTGAACCCTTTGAGGCGGCGCCGGATTGAAAAGGCGCGCTGCTTCAGAGGGGCCGGTTGCCGCGCCACCAGTCAATCAAAACTGCAATGGATTGCTCAATCGTCAGTTCGGAATTGTCCAATGGCTTGGCGTCTTGAGCAGGTTTCAGAGGTGCGCTTTGGCGAGATGAGTCTCGCAAATCGCGCGCTTCCAAGTCCTGCTCAATTGCCGCTAGTGTAGCCGAAATACCCTTTGAAATCAATTGCTTATGCCTGCGCTCCGCGCGGCAGCGGGCGCTGGCCGTCAAAAAGACTTTGAGCGCGGCATCCGGGAAGATGACCGTGCCCATGTCGCGGCCGTCGGTCACCAGGCCGGGCAGTTGCCTGAAGCCGCGCTGCAGCGTCAGCAGGGCCTCGCGCACAGGCGCATGCACCGACACTTGCGAGGCGGCCATGCCGGCGCTTTCGGTGCGAATGGCGTCTGACACGTCTTCGCCAGCCAGCAGTACCTGCTCACCCGAAAAGCGCACGGGCAGGGCCGCGGCAATCGCCGCAACGCCGGCCGCATCGTCCAGAGCCACGCCGGCCCGACCCGCGGCATAGGCGGTGAGGCGGTAAAGCGCGCCCGAGTCCAGGTAGTGGTAGCCCAAGCGCTGCGCCGTCAAAGAGGCCAGCGTGCCCTTGCCCGAAGCCGTCGGCCCGTCGATGCAGATCACCGGGATGTCGGCTGTGCGCGCCTGGGTGAGCGCGAACAGCGCTTCAAAGTAGTCAGGGAATGTCTTGGCCACGCACTTCGGGTCCAGGATGCGCACCGACAGGCCGGCCGGATTGAAGGCCGCCAGCGAAAAACACATGGCCACGCGGTGGTCGTCGTAGGTGTGGATGGCGGCGCTGTGCCACTGCACCGGCGGCGTGACGCGAATGAAGTCTGCGCCTTCTTTAACAATTGCCCCCAGCTTGCGCAACTCGCAGGCCATGGCCGCAATGCGGTCGGTTTCTTTGACGCGCCAGCTGGCAATGTTGCGCAGTGTGGTTGTGCCGTCGGCATAAAGCGCCATCACGGCCAGCGTCATGGCCGCGTCGGGTATGTGGTTACAGTCCAGGTCAATCGCCTTGAGCGGCCAGGCGCCGCGCGAGACCTTCAGCGAATTGGGGCTGCTTTCGACTTTGGCGCCCATCAGCTGCGCGGCTTCGACAAAGCGGATGTCGCCCTGGATCGAGGCCGAGCCGATGCCGCGTATGTCGATGCTGTGGCCGGCGCCGGTGGCGATGGCGCCCAGCGCCACAAAATAGCTGGCCGACGAGGCGTCGCCCTCGACATGGATTTCACCCGGCGACTGGTAGCGGCTGCCGGCGGGGATGGTGAAGCTTTGCCAGCCTTCGCGCCGCACCTGGATGCCAAAGCGCGCCAGCAGCTTGAGCGTGATCTCGATGTAGGGCTTGGAGATCAACTCGCCGGTGACTTCGATGCGGATGTCTTGCTGCGCCACCAGGGGCAGCGCCATCAGCAGCGCCGTTAAAAACTGGCTGGAGACATCACCACGCACTTGAATCGCTTTGTCCAGCGCGAGCTTGCCAGGCTTCAGGTGCAATGGCGGAAATCCGTCGTTCCCCAGATAGTCAATGCTGCAGCCTAGCTGGCGCAGGGCATCGACTAGGTCGCCGATGGGGCGCTCGTGCATGCGCGGCACGCCGGAGAGTTGATAGTCTCCGCCCAGCAAAGCCAGCGCGGCCGTCAGCGGGCGCATGGCGGTGCCGGCGTTGCCCATGAACAGTTTGCCTTGGCGGTTCAACAACTCGCCGCCCAGCCCGCCAATCACAGCGGTTTGGCCGGCTTGCTCAACACTGCAGCCCATCTGCTTGAGGGCTGCCAGCATCACGGCGGTGTCGTCCGAGGCCAGCAAGTCATGCACCACGGTTTTGCCCCGGCTCAGCGCGGCCAGCAGCAGCACGCGGTTGGAAATACTTTTGGAGCCCGGCAGGTGCACAGTGCCATGCGCGCCGGTCAGAGGCGGAATGTCCAGCGACTCGATATCAAACATGAAACTGAATCAATCCTGATGCGGTGAAGAAGGGTCTGAGGACTGCGCCCAGTGTGTGCGCGATTGGCTGGCTTGGGTGATAGCGCTGTGCAACTGCGCAGCATCGCCGGCGCTGATCAGTTGTTCCAGCGCTTGCAGGCTTTGTTGAAACAGGTGCGATTGCGCCAGCAACTCGTCGCGGTTGGCCAGCAGGATGTCGCGCCACATGGCCGGCTCGCTGGCGGCGATGCGCGTGAAATCTCGAAAGCCCGAACCCGCCAGCGCCATGTACTGCTCGCCCTGGTCCTGCCCCTGGAGGCTGTGCATCATGGCAAAGGCCAGCAAATGCGGCAGGTGGCTGACGGCAGCGTAAGCTGCGTCATGAGCTTCGGGGCTCATCTGGCTGACATGTGAGCCCAGTGCCTGCCACAGCTGACGTGCCAGCGCGACTTGCGCGGGCGCAGTCTCTGGCAGCGGCGTGAGGATGACTTTCTTGCCGGCGTACAAGCCGGCCTCCGCGTTTCGCACGCCCGACAGTTCTTTGCCGCAAATCGGATGCGCCGGCACAAAACAGG
>CANIDW010000155.1 GCA_947466165.1 Comamonadaceae bacterium
GCTACCGTCACGGCTGCTGCCCTAAGGCAAATAGGCCTGGCGGGCAACGAAGCCTTGGCCGGGCTTTACCACGTTGCAGTTAGCGGTGAAACCAACTGGCACGCTTACGCCAGCCACGTCATCCGCCAAGCCAAAGCGCTGCGGCCCGACTTGCCGTGGGCAGTGCATGAGATAGCACCCGTGCCGTCCAGCGCCTTTGTCACAGCCGCCCGCCGCCCGCATAATTCACGCCTTGACACCCGTAAACTGCAAGCCGCTTTTGGCATCAACTTGCCGCACTGGCAGCAGGGCGTGGACGAGATGCTGGCCCAAGCGCTGGCTTGATGCAGGTGTCTAGATTTATCTAAGGCATCATTTGAAGCTATTTTGAATGCTTCATTGATGCTTCAATGTTGTTAGAAGGAGACCAGCATGCGCACCACACTTAATCTTGATGACGAATTGCTGGCCCAAGCGCATCAGCTTAGCGGGCTGACAGAGCGAACGCAATTAATCCGTGAGGCTTTGCTTGCCTTGGTAGAGCGCGAAAGTGCGCGGCGACTGTCAAAGCTGGGTGGCACCGAGGCCCAGCTGCAACCCATTGCCCGCCGGGCTGTATTGTCTGCATGAGCCTAGCTTCAGCCCGCCTGGCAGGTGCGCATTTATGGACGCGCGACAAGCGGCTTCAATCGGTCGCGTTGGAGCTTGGCTTGGCTCATCTTGAAACGAAACATTAATCTCCAAAACGCCTTTAAAAAATATGTCCAACCCACGTAAAGGCATCATCCTCGCCGGCGGCTCCGGCTCGCGGTTGCACCCTGCCACGCTGGCCATGAGCAAGCAGCTCCTGCCGGTGTATGACAAGCCCATGATTTACTACCCGCTGAGCACGCTCATGCTGGGCGGTATGCGTGACATTCTCATCATCAGCACGCCGCAAGACGTGCCGCGCTTTCAGCAGTTGCTGGGGGACGGCAGCCAGTGGGGCATGAACTTGCAGTACGCCGTGCAGCCCAGCCCGGACGGCCTGGCTCAGGCGTTTTTGATTGGAGAAAAGTTTTTGAACGGCGCTCCCAGTGCACTGGTGCTGGGCGACAACATTTTTCACGGCCACGACCTCACCACCTTGCTGGCCGGTGCCAATGCGCGGACCGAAGGCGCCACCGTGTTTGCCTACCATGTGCAAGACCCCGAGCGCTATGGCGTGGTCGCCTTCAACGCCGCAGGCCAGGCCAGCAGCATTGAAGAAAAGCCGCTCAAGCCGCAAAGCAATTACGCCGTGACAGGTCTGTATTTTTATGACACGCAGGTGGTGGACATTGCCAAGGCCGTCAAGCCCAGCGCGCGCGGTGAGCTTGAAATCACGGCCGTCAACCAGGCTTACCTGGACTTAAAGCAACTCAACGTACAGATCATGACGCGCGGCTATGCCTGGCTGGACACCGGTACCCACGAAAGCCTGCTCGAAGCCAGCCAGTTCATCGCCACTCTTGAGCACCGTCAGGGCCTGAAGATCGCCTGCCTGGAAGAAATCGCCTGGCGTAACGGTTATATCGATGCCGCCCAGTTTGAAAAGTTGGCCCAGCCGCTTGCCAAAAACGGTTATGGGCAGTACATGCTGCGCTTGTTGAAAGAGCCGCACTAAAGACATGGATCCCCGCCTTCGCGAGGATGACGGGTCGAAGGCATGGATCCCCGCGTTCGCGAGGATGACGGAAAATGGTGTCATTCTTGCCCCATCCGTCATTCCTGCGTAGGCAGGAATCCATCCCCGTACCCATCCCCTGCACCAGCCGCCCATGAAAGCCACCCCCACCGCCATCCCAGACGTGCTGATCATCGAACCCAAGGTGTTTGGTGATGCGCGTGGTTTTTTCTTTGAAAGCTTCAACCAGAAAGCCTTCAACGCTGCCATAGGGCAGGCGGTCACATTTGTGCAAGACAACCACAGCCGCAGCAACCGTGGCGTGTTGCGGGGCTTGCATTACCAGGTGCAGCAGCCCCAGGGCAAGCTGGTGCGGGTGGTGCGCGGCTCGGTGTTTGATGTGGTGGTCGACATACGCCAAAGCTCGCCCACTTATGGCAAGTGGGTCGGGTTGGAGCTGAGTGAAGACAAGCACCAGCAGCTCTGGGTGCCGGCGGGCTTAGCGCATGGTTTTCTGGTGCTCAGCGACAGCGCCGACTTTTTATACAAAACCACAGACTACTATGCGCCTGAGTTTGAGCGTTGCATCGCCTGGGACGATCCGGCGCTGGCCATTGACTGGCCGCTCAAGGGTTTGCAGCCGGAGTTATCCGCCAAAGACCGTACGGGTGTCAGCCTGGCTTCGCTCGCGGGCTAAGCCCGCAGCAGCGCACACCATCAAGGTGACTGCCAGCGACAAGATGGTGGGGTAGTAGTTATGGGCAAAATTCATATTGGTGAACGCAGCGCTCATGTGCAAAAACAGCACTGAAGCCAAACCCGCTGCCAGCGCCTTATGAAGGATTTCTCCGGTGGCCCTGAGCTTTCTCACCATCAACACCAGGCCCAGGCTGTAGCTGAGGAAACTCGCCAGGCCCCACAAGCCATGGTCCAGCAGGGTATGCAGATACTCGTTGTGCAGATGCCCCAGGCTTTTGACAACCGGTGAACTGGCTTCGTCCCCCCATTGTCGCAGGTGCATCAAGCGCCCTTCACGCCCATAACCAATCAAGGGTGATTGAAGAGAGGCACCCAGGCTGCGCTCCCACATGTACAGTCGCGCACCCACCGAGGTATGGGCCCCCAGGGCAACAGATATTCGCGATGCCTGCCATTCAGGCCACGCGATTTGCATGCGCTCCAGCGGTTTTTGGACAAAGGGGCTGGGTATTAAAACGGCCACCAGCAGCAAGGCGGCACTAACCTTCAAAACTGCTTTCAAACGGGCATGCGGCAAAGTGGCTGAAGGTTTCACTATGTACAGATAAAGCGCCAAGGCCGGCCAGACCAAAGCCAGTCCAAATGCGCCCCGCACATCGCTGGCCAGCACCGCAAGGAGCCCGGCAAAACTGGCGGCCAGCCAGAGGTAGCGCAAACGGTAATCCGATGTCACTCTGGCCAAAGTCAACAACGTGCAAGTGCTCAACGTCAGCGCAGCCGCCCAGGGTATGCGGTTGGTTGGTGCGGCGTTAGAGCCTTTGGTGAGCACCAGCCACAAAGCCAGCACGCAGGCGACAGCCAGGCCAGTGCCAACCCAGGCCATGTAGTTAGCATTCAGGTAATTGCGGCGCAGGCGCTGCTGCGGCAATTGGCACAGCCCGTACAGCCCCAGCGCACCCAAAAACAAACGCAATTCCGCATGCCGCTCCGACCAGGGGTCGCCCCAGTACAGCATGGGGACGGTTTTGAGCAGCAGCGCTGCCAGCGTGGTGAGCAGCCAGATTCTGGCAAGGCTGCGGTAAGGGCTTTCCGGCAAAGTGTCGGCTGCTTCAAGCGCTTGCACCGGCGCATCAGACGCGCGCCGGCTTTGCCACCAGGCCCACAGCCCGGCCAACATGAACAGCAACCATGCAAAACCGGGTGTTTTGGTGTTGAGCGTGCTGGCTGCCAGCAAAAGTGTCAGGGGCAGCCAGAAAAGAAAAGTCGAAGAAGAAAAAAAGCCAGGCATTTTCAGTAAAAAATAATTGCTTTGAGTATCGCATGGCTGACGCGCGAACGCTTTCTATTTTTGAATAAAAACTGCTGTATAGTATGTTTCGCCAATCAACATTATCTGGAGATAAGTCAATGAGCAATCTAATCGATATTCAAAGCCAAATTGAAAAACTGCAAAAGCAAGCTACCGACATCAAGTCGCGCGAGTTTGATAAAACCGTGCAGGACATACTCGCCAAAATGCACGCATTTGGTATCACTGTCAAAGACTTGCAACCAGGCAAACGCCGCGCCACCAAAGGTAAAGCCGGAGCCAAAACTGCTAAAGCAACAGGCGCCAAACGCAAAACAGCCGCACGCAAAACCGGTCAAGTGGTAGCCGCCAAATACCGCGGCCCGAACGGCGAAACCTGGAGCGGCCGCGGCCTGGCCCCACGTTGGCTGGCCACTTTAATCGCTTCGGGTAAAAGCAAAGAAGACTTCGCGATCAAAGCTGCGTAATACCGGCGAGGAATGCGGGGATGGATCCCCGCGTTCGCGAGGATGACGGATAAATGCCGTCATTCCTGCGTAGCTTCCTTAATTCCCGCGCCTTTCTTGGTCATTCCTGCGAAGGCAGGAATCCATCCCCGCCCCCGCATCCCTTTTTAGCATTCCCTACCCAACGGCCCGTGCCGGCGCGTGCGGCACAATTGCGTCAGCACGCAACAAACCACTGCCCGCCCATGACTGAACCCGATCTCTCCCACGTTGGCCCGCGTGACAAGGCCGAAATCCTTGCGCAGGCGCTGCCTTACATCCGCAAGTTTCATGGCAAAACGCTGGTCATCAAGTACGGCGGTAACGCCATGACCGACCCGGCCTTGCAGGCCGACTTTGCCGAAGATGTGGTCTTGCTCAAGCTGGTCGGCATGAACCCGGTGGTCGTGCACGGCGGCGGGCCGCAGATTGAAACGGCGCTCAACCGCCTGGGTAAAAAGGGCGAGTTCATTCAGGGCATGCGCGTCACCGACGAAGAAACCATGGAAGTGGTCGAGTGGGTGCTGGCCGGCCAGGTGCAGCAGGATATCGTGGGCTTGATCAACCAGGCCGGCGGCAAGGCGGTGGGCCTGACGGGCCGCGACGGCGGCATGATTCGCGCCCAAAAACTCAAGATGAACGACCGCGATGATCCGAGCAAAGAGCACGACATCGGCTTGGTGGGCGACATCGTGTCGATAGACCCCGGCGTGGTCAAAGCCCTGCAGGACGATCAGTTCATTCCCGTCATCAGCCCGATCGGCTTTGGCGAGAACAACGAGAGCTACAACATCAACGCCGACGTGGTGGCCGGCAAACTGGCCACCGTGCTCAAGGCTGAAAAGCTGGTGCTGCTGACCAA
>CANIDW010000156.1 GCA_947466165.1 Comamonadaceae bacterium
ATGCCGCCGATGATCCTGGGCCTGGTGCTCTCGCCGCTGTTCGAGACTTCGCTGCGCCAGTCACTGACGATGAGCCTGGGAAATCCGATGATCTTCGTTTCACGACCGCTTTCGGGTGCACTGCTGGCCTTTGCGGCGCTGGCCCTGATCGTGCCGATACTGATGGTTGCTTGGCGTAAATTAAGGGGTAGTCGGGTATGAGTGGCACATTGATTCTTGCGAGCGGGCGCTGGGACAACAACATCGCGGTGATCGACGTCGAAGCCGCTCGCAACCCCGCGAATGACGCGACCGATCGCGCAGTATTGTCGCGCCCGCGGGTCACACCCGATGTGCAAGGTGCACCGGCCTCGGGTCAGCCGGTTTCGGTGCTGGTGCCGCCCAGCGGGGCCTATGGCTACGTGGTGAATCATTCCGGCATCGTTCCCGCCGTTGCGGCGTCCGGGTATCAACACGGTCATCCGGGGACTGTCACGATGATTGACCTCGCTGCACTGCGCGACCCGAGCATAGACGGTACCCCGGCCGCGATTGCCGGCATTATCGAGACCGGAACTTGCGGCCCCGTGGGCTCGGTCATCACGCCGGATGGAAAGTATCTGCTGGTGGGCTCTGCCGAAGCCGCCGGCTCGGAAGATGGAGGCGTTGAGATCACCGCCATCGATCGCCTGACGCACCAGGTTGCGCAGCGCATCCGTTTGCGCGATGCGGGTGGCGAGCCCTGTTACATCGACAGTCCGCATATGGATTTCGGACGATTTCCAAACCCTAACGGCATTGCCGTCAGTGCGCTTGGCACCGGCTGGCTGCTGACTGCCAATGGTGGCACGGATGATGTCTCCATCATCGACCTCGCGCGCGCCATGGCGGGTCATGAAGATGCAGAAGTTGCCCGAATCCCTGTGCAATCCGGCGGTTTCGGGATCAGCGTCTCGCCAGACCAGCGCGTTGCAGCGGTAGCGTCGCGGGAGAGCATGCGCACGGGGGATTACGGCAATACCGTCAGTTTGATCGATATCGCCGAGCGGCGTGAGACCGCCCGCATTCAGGTTGGCACCGACGATGCTAAGCAGGGGACTCGCCCATTCGTCGCCGCCTTCACGCCCGATGGCAAGCATCTGGTGGTGACGTGTTTCGCCTCCGACACGGTGTCGCTGGTGCATGTGGCAAGCGGTCGGGAAGTCAAGCGGCTTGCGCTGGTCGATCCATCGGGTGGACCCGCACGACCACGCGGCGTGGCGATCAGTGCAGATGGCGCCTGGGTGGCTATCACCGGCGGCAAGAAGACCGGGCCTCGCAGCTCTGTGCTGTGGATGCTCGATCTGCCCGGTTTGAACGTGATCTCGCGCGTGACCGGCATCGGCAACGAAACCTACCTGCTGGACATATTGCCGGCCCGGCGCTGAGTCATCGCAGATTTTTGATGCAAAACGCCGCACCACCGCTGATCACTAAGTTTGGCGGTTTCATCGTGTGGTGGCTACGCACTATTTGTCGAGCCATGCTGCAGCGCTGCTGCAGCGGCTGGTCCTCTGTTCCCGGCTACTTCCTTTAAACCAATCGGAGACATGTATGCAACGCAGAACATTTGTCAGTGGTGCTGTCGCGGGGGTCGCCATGGTGGGCGCACCGATGCTCAAGGCGCAAACGCTGCCCAACGGCCCGATTCGGATCGTGGTCGGGTTTCCGCCGGGCGGTGGTACCGATGCGTTGGCGCGCGTGGTGGGGCAAAAGCTCGCCGCCATGTGGAACATTTCTGTGCTGATAGAGAACAAGGCCGGCGCGGCCGGGGTGATTGCCGCTGACTATGTGGCCAAGCAAGCCGGCGATGGCAACACCTTGCTGATGGCGCACATCAACAGCCACGCGCTGGCGCCTAGCCTGGTGCCTAAGCTCGGCTACGTGGTCGAGCGCGATTTCGTGCCGATCACGCTGGTCGGTGTCACGCCCAACTTGCTGATCTGTAACGAGGCACAGCCCGCCAAATCAGTCAAGGATCTGGTTGAACTGTGCAAAAAAAACCCGGGCAAGATCAGTTTTGCCTCGGCCGGCGGTGGCTCAGCCCAGCATTTGGCGCTGGAAATGTTCAAGCTGCGCGCCGGTCTGGATGCGCTGCACGTACCGTACAAGGGTTCCGGTCCGGCACTGGTGGACCTGATTGGCGGTCAGGTGAATTACTGCTTTGAGACCATGACCTCTGCCACGCCGCATGTCAAAAGCGGCAAGGCGATTGCCATTGCGCAGACGCGCACCAAGCGTGCCAAGGGGCATCCGGGTGTGCCAACCATGGACGAGTCCGGCTTTGCCGGCTTTGACGCCACGACCTGGTACGGACTGGTCGGCCCCGGCAAGATGCCTCAGGCCATGGCCAAGCGCATGAATGAAGACATCAACCGTGTCATGCAAATGCCCGACGTGATGGAAAAATTCGAGCAATACGGCGCCGAAGACGGTGGCGGCTCGACCGAGCGCTTTGCAGATTTCATCAAGACCGAGCAGGTGAAATGGGCCAAGGTGATCAAGGAAGCCAAGGTCACGACCGAAGGCTGAGACCCCAGGCTCGCAACCGAGTCCGGCTCGACTTATAGTTGAGCCGGATTTTTCTTTTTTATAGCCCACTGTGGCCCCTCATTTTTTACGGATCCGCCTTGACTTCCAAGCCCAACCAACTTGCCGCCACTTCCCATGAGAATGCCTCTGATGCTGCCACCCGTTTTGGCAGCGGGCAATCGGTTCGCCGCCTGGAAGACGATGCGCTGCTCGTGGGCGCCGGCCAGTTCACCAGCGATGTGAATGCAGACAGGCATGCCTGTATTTTCTTTTTGCGCTCGCCCTATCCCCACGCGCGCATTGTCTCGGTTGACTGCACTGATGCCCGCGCCATGCCGGGTGTGTTGCACATCGTCACCGGCGCTGACATGGTGGCCGCAGGCGTCAAGCCCATCCCGGGCTCCACCTTCAAGCGCTTGGACCGCCAACCCTGCGCGGCGCCTGCACGTCGCGCGCTGGCGCATGAACGCGTGCGCTTTGTGGGTGAGGCTGTGGTCGCCATTGTTGCGCTCACGCTGGAGCAGGCGCGCAACGCAGCCGAAGCTGTGGCCATCGACTACGAAGAGCTGCCCATGGTGGTCAATTTGCGCGATGCCAGCGCTGCAGATGCGCCCCTTTTGAGCGACGCTGCAGACAACCTGGCCGGCGAAACCCGCTATGGCAATGCCCAAGCCACGACCGAGGCGTTTACGCGCGCTGCCCATGTGGTGGCGCTGGACCTGGTCAACCAGCGCGTGGCGCCCTTGAGTCTGGAGCCGCGTACTTTGCTGGCCCTGCCGGATGCTGAGAGCGGACGCCTGACCCTTCGCATGAGCACGCAGATGCCCTCGGGTGTTCGCAATTCGGTGTGCGATGCGCTGGGCATTGCCAAGGCCGATGTACGCGTGATCGTGGGTGATGTGGGTGGCGGCTTCGGCATGAAAACCGGCGTCTACCCTGAGGACATCGCCGTGGCCTTTTGCGCACGCGTGCTCAAACGGCCACTCATGTGGGTGTCTGAGCGCAGCGAAGAATTCATTTCGGCATCTCACGGGCGGGACATTGAAACCCGCGCCGAGATGGCGCTGGACGCCAGCGGCAAGATACTGGCGCTGCGCCTGGCCACGCTGGCCAATGTGGGCGCGTATGCCACCGGCACCGGCGTCACCATCCAGGTCATGATCGGCCCCTGGGTGCAAACCAGCGTGTACGACATCCAGACCATCGACTTCCACTACAAGGCGGTGCTGACCAACACCACGCCCCCGGGCGCTTACCGGGGTGCCGGCCGGCCCGAGGCGATCTTCAACATGGAACGCCTGATGGACGAGGCGGCGCGGCAGATGGGCATGGACCGGCTGGCGCTGCGCCGGCGCAACTTCATTGCCCCCGCGCAAATGCCCTACACCAACCCCATGGCGCAAACCTACGACAGCGGCCACTTTGAAGCCATCATGGACCAGGCGCTGCTGCTGGCCGACTGGCAAGGCTTTGATGCGCGCGCGGCGCAATCGAAGCAGCGCGGCAAATTACGCGGTTTGGGTATTGCGACTTTTCTGGAGTGGACGGGCGGCAATGCGCTGGAAGAAACCGTCACTGTGGCGGTGCAGGCCGACGGCATGATCGAAGTTTTTTCAGCCGTCAACGGCATGGGGCAGGGTATTTTGACTTCGCTCGCCCAATTGGTGGTGGACGCCTTTGGCGTGCCCATGTCCCAGGTGCGCGTGGTGCTGGGCGACACCGACCGGGGCGACGGTTTCGGCAGCGCGGGTTCACGCTCTATCTTCACAGGCGGCTCGGCCATGCGCGAGGGCGCTGAGCGCACCATCGCCGAAGCCAAGCGCCTGGCCGCCCAGGAGTTTGAAGCCTCTGAGCAGGACATCGAATACCGCAACGGCCGCTTGCAAGTGGCCGGTACCGACATGGCCACGGATATTTTTTCACTGGCCGGCCGTCAGCCTGAGCAGCGCATCTTCATGCAGTCCACCACCGCGGTCAGCGGGCCCAGCTGGCCCAATGCCTGCCACATCAGCGAAGTCGAGATCGACCCCCTGACCGGCCAGGTAGCGGTCGTCGCCTATGCGTCGGTGAACGATGTCGGCCGTGTTGTCAACCCGATGATTGTGCGGGGTCAGCTCGACGGTGGCGCCGTGCAAGGCATAGGCCAGGCCCTCTGCGAGCACCTGGTGTATGACCGCGAAACCGGCCAGCCGTTGACCGGCAGCCTGATGGACTACGCCGCCCCGCGCGCCGACGACAGCCCTGATTTCAAAACTGAGCTCGATACCAGCGTGCCCTGCCTGAACAACCCGCTGGGTGTCAAAGGCGTCGGCGAGCTCGGCACCATAGGCGCCACGCCCAGCGTGGTCAACGCCGTGGCCGACGCCCTGGCCCGCGCCGGTATGGCGGCCAAAGCACCGCTGCTGCAAATGCCGCTGTCACC
>CANIDW010000157.1 GCA_947466165.1 Comamonadaceae bacterium
CGCTGTGGCCAGTCTGGCGCCCGGTTCACGTGTGCTGATCATGAGTTTCAGTCATGCCGAAGACCTGGACGTGCTGGCGCTGTGCCTGACGCGCCAGCGCCAGCGTGGGGACTTGCCCTACATCGGGCTGATCGGCAGTCAGACCAAATGGGCGAGCTTCAGGCACCGGCTCGAAGCGCGTGGTTTCACCACCGAAGAACTCGCGCATGTCACCTGCCCGATCGGCGTTCCCGGCATCGAAGGCAAAGAGCCCGAGGTGATTGCGGTGGCCGTGGCGGCGCAGTTGCTGCAAGCTCGCCAAACAAAGCAATCATCTGCAGTCTGACACACCCCGACTGATGCAAACACTTCCAGACGCACCCATCGACATTGTTTACCTCTGGGTAGACGGACAAGACGCGCGCTGGCGGGCCAGGCGGCGGCAGGCATTGCAAAACCTCAGCGACCCCTGCAGCACGGCGATTGCGCCCTTTGGCAATGTGGAGGGCCGCTTCCGCGACAACGACGAGTTGCGCTACAGCTTGCGTGCGCTGGAGCAATTTTTTCCGGAGCACGGGCATATCTATATCGTTACCGACGGCCAGGCGCCGGCGTGGCTGCAACGCTCAGAGCGGCTGACCGTGGTGGACCATCTGGAGCTGATTCCTGCGCAGGCCTTGCTGACTTTTGATTCCGGCAACATCGAGTCTTACATTCACCGCATTCCCGGCTTGTCGGAGCGCTATTTTTATTTGAACGATGATGTTTTTTTTGGCGCGTCCGTCAATGTTGACGACTGGTTCTGGCCCGGTGGTTTTTATGTGGCCTGGTCGGACGAACCTGAGGTGCTGGGCGACACACTGCGCGAAGACGCTACCTCTTTAGAAAACGCCTGCCGGCTGTCGCATCAGTGGCTCAGCCACAAGGCGGCAGCACCCACACTGCACCGCCCGATGACACCGCTTTACGAGAAAGTTGCACGCACTTTCGCGCATTCACCGCGGCCCATGCTCAAGTCGGTGCTGTTTGAGCTGGAGCTCGAAGCGCCTGAGCTGTTTGAAGGTGTGCGTTCCACCGTTTTCAGACGCTGGGACAAGCCGACCATCGTGTCCGACTTTGTGTTGCGCTGGGCCTTGGCGCACGACATGGCGCGTGTCAAGGACTATGAGCACAGTTATATATCGACCGGCGCACGCGATCACAGTGGGGAGCTCGAGCAACTGGCATTGGATTTTGGCGCGCTGGATTTCTTTTGCATCAACGACACCACCGACGATGCCCACGCCGAAGACCCCCGCCTGAAAAAAGTCCAGTCCATGCTGCAGAGCATGTTGCCACTGCCTTCTCGGTTTGAGCGGCTGGCTAAAAGTACATTGCCGGTACCCGAACTGCAGCTTTCCTGATTAACTGCCAATCAATGAAGGAGATTTACGTCTCCATCCCTAAGGTGTAAGGACACGAATGTCTCACAAGCACGCTTTAAGATGCATCGCTTACTAGGAGATTTTTAATGTTGTATCGCAAGCTTGTCGGATTGGCGCTGGTCGCCTTTGTGTCTTGTGCCAGTGCCCAGACTTTTTCGTTCGGTCTGTGGGGTGACATGCCTTACGCCAAAGCGGGCGATGACGCCAAATTACCGGCGGTGCTTAAAAGCATCAACAGTGCCGACATCGCGTTTTCGATCTACGACGGTGACATCAAAGACGGCAGCTCCAAGTGCACCGACAACGTGTACACCGACGCTCTGGCCATGTTCAACAGCATGAAAAAACCGGTGGTCTACATCCCCGGCGACAACGAATGGACCGACTGCCACCGACTGAACAACGGCGGCTACGATGGTTTGGAGCGTCTGGCGCATGTGCGCAAAACCATGTTCCCAGCTGCCACCAGCCTGGGTCAGCACACCATGCCATTGACACGCCAAGGCGCTCTGGGCCAGCCATTTGTGGAAAACATCCGTTTTCATCACAAAGCCATTGAATTCGTGGGCCTGAACGTTCCCGGCAGCAACAACAACCTGATTCTTGACGCCAAGGACTGCTCTAACAAAAGCGCCCGCACCCCTGAGCAATGCGCCGCTTCCAACAAAGAGCATGCAGAGCGAAATGCGGCCAACATAGCGTGGTTGAAAGAGTCGTTTGAGAGCGCCAAGACCCGTAAAGCACGGGGCCTGGTGGTGGTCTTTCAGGGCGACCCCGGCTTTGACCTGCCAGAAACAGAAGAGCTCGATGAAAGCCTGGCGCCAGCCGTCAGTGGCTACCGTGACTTCATCAAGGCGGTGGTGGCAGAAACCGAAAACTTCTCAGGCCAAGTTTTGCTGGTGCATGGTGACACGCACTTTTTCAAGGTGGACAAGCCACTGTACAGCCCGACCAAGCTGTTGCCTAACCTGACCCGCCTGCAGACTTTCGGAAGCCCATCACTGCATTGGGTCCGTGTCACGGTGGACACCAAATCCCAGCACGTTTTCAATATTCAGCCGGTCATCGTCAAGCACTGAGCGTGAAAGCCTCGTGCACAGCGGACTGCACGCCGCCGCCCAGCACCGCGCCGCCACCGGCGACATAAATCCAGTCGCCAATGGTCACCGCCCCGACAGCATGTCTGGGCGTTGGCATGGGCGCATGCGCCTGCCAGCTGTCGCTGGCGGCGTCATAGCTCTCCATCTGCCCGAACACGGTTTGCTGCCCGGGCCGGTTGATGATGCCGCCTTCGCCGCCCATGGCAAACAAGCGGTCGCGGTAAATCACCAGGCCATGACCTGAGCGCGCTGTGGGCAGCGGTGCCCGCAATTCCCAGGTGTCCCGCTCCGGCAGGTAAACCTGGTGCAAATCGGTGTTGTATTCAAAGGTGTTGAAACGCCCGCCTATGACATGAATGCGTCCCTGGTGCGTGATGCAGCCCACGTGGTCGCGCGCCCCAGGCAGTGCTTTGCGCCGGGTCCATGCGTCGGTTTTCGGGTCATAGACTTCATGCCAGCCAACGCTGGCCCGCTCATCGACAGGGGAAGAAGCTCCGCCGATCAGGTGAATCTTGTCGTTCAGTACCACGGCCGCCGCAGCACCACGCGGGCGCGGCAAGGGCGCGATGCTTTGCCATTTGTCTGAGCCCACCTCATAGACATAAGCGTGGTTGTCAGGGTTACGGTTTTGCTCAATGAAGCCGCCAAAGGCGTAAATGCGGCCGCGGTCGGCCACCACCGCCACATGGTTGGCCCCGCGCGGAAGCGCCGCTGCCAAAAGCCAGGTGTCTGTCTTGGGCTCATACACATGGTGGTAGCCCCGATCTACCCGGCCTTCGCCATAGCCGCCAATGATGTGCAGCCGCCCGGCCCATTCGGCGGCCCAGGCCATTTCGCTGCGCGGTATGGGCAGCGCGGCCCGCGTGACCCAGCGCCCTGTGGCGCCGGCCGGGGCGCTGCTTTTCACAGACCGCTGCGCTGTCTGGTCAGCCGTCAGGTGGTGTACTTGCCCGCCTTGCAGTCGCGCATAGGGCTCTGTAGCAGAAGGAGCCACCGGCAGCGCAGGATGCGCGTGGTGCGCTGGCTGCGCCAGCAGTGAATCTGCCACAAGAGTACTTGTGGCGGCGGTGAGGAATGAGCGGCGGTCTAGCGTCATGTTGTGTTTCCTTCTCAAGGTCGCTTGCTTGAAAAAATTCTGAAAAGCATGTTACACGGGCAGGCGCTTTTGGCAAGCCGCGGCTTGCCTCAGCGACTCGGGGCTTTAATTTGGCTACACTGGCCCCGCTAGACCGCAGCGGAGCCGGAAGTTCACTTCCTGTGTCGCGGTCCATGCTGCTTACAGCGCCCGCAGTGGTGAGCAGTCCGAACTTCATGTCCTGTGCGATGCATTCGCATCCGGGCCATGCGGATTGCCAAGGCTAGACCATGGAAAGTTATCTTCTCGACTGGGCCAACCTGCTCTTGCGTTGGGTTCATGTCATCACCGCCATCGCCTGGATAGGCTCCTCGTTTTACTTTGTATTTTTAGACTCCAGCCTGACGCCTCCTGTTGATGAAGACCTGAAAAAGCAGGGCGTCAGCGGCGAGCTGTGGGCGGTACACGGCGGCGGCTTTTACCACCCGGTCAAGTTTGCGGTGAGGCCGCCCGAGCTGCCTAAGCACCTGCACTGGTTTTACTGGGAGGCCTACAGCACCTGGCTCACAGGCATGGCGCTGTTCACGGTGTCTTACCTCTGGCAGGCCGGCACTTACCTGATCGATAAATCGTTGATGGACTGGACACCCACTGCCGCAGTGCTGACGGCGCTGGCTTTCCTGGTGGTGTTCTGGCTGCTGTACGACGGCATCTGCCGCGTTTTTGGTCAGCGCAAGAACGGTGAAGCGCTGGTGGGCGCCGGCGTGCTGGTGCTGGTGTGCGTGGCCTCCTGGCTGGCTTGCCACTGGTTTGCCGGGCGCGCGGCCTTTTTGCTGGTGGGCGCCATGATGGCCACCGCCATGAGCGCCAACGTATTTTTCTGGATCATCCCCGGCCAGCGCACTGTGGTGGCCGACATCAAAGCCGGCCGGCCGGTAGACCCGATACACGGCCAGCGCGGCAAGCAGCGCAGCGTGCACAACACCTATTTCACGCTGCCGGTGCTGTTTGCCATGTTGAGCAACCATTACAGCTTCACCTGGAGCCATCCGCAAAACTGGCTGGTGCTGATACTCATGATGATCGCCGGCGCCGCGATTCGCCAGTTTTTTGTGCTGCGCCACGGCTTCAAGCTCGGGCGCAACGGCAACCCGCTGCCCTACGCGCTGGCGGGTGTGGCCGTGATTCTGGGCACCATCGTCTGGCTCAAGCCCGCGCCCCGCGCAGCTACTCAGGTGGTGGGTGGCGAGGTGAGTTACGCCATGCTGCAGCCGGTGCTGGAGCAGCGTTGCTACATGTGCCACGGCGAGCAGGTACAAATGAAAAACGTGCGGCTGGACTCCCCAGAGGACGTCAA
>CANIDW010000158.1 GCA_947466165.1 Comamonadaceae bacterium
AGGCGCCATCACCTTTCGCGGCCAGACCTTCACGCACATGAACAGCCACCAGGTGGCCGTCATGGGCGTGGCGCGCACTTTCCAAAACCTGGCATTGTTCAAAGGCATGAGCGTGCTCGACAACATCATGTCGGGCCGGAATTTGAAAATCAAAAGTAATTTGTTGATGCAGGCGATTCGCATCGGCCCGGCTCAAAAAGAAGAGTTCATGCACCGCGAGGCGGTAGAAAAAATCATCGACTTTCTGGAAATCCAGGCCTACCGAAAAACGCCTGTCGGCCAATTGCCTTACGGCCTGCAAAAACGTGTGGACCTGGGGCGCGCCCTGGCCATGGAGCCGCAGGTGCTCTTGCTCGATGAGCCCATGGCCGGCATGAACGTTGAAGAAAAACAGGACATGTGCCGCTTTGTGCTGGATGTGAACGACGAGTTCGGCACCACGGTGGTGTTGATCGAACACGACATGGGCGTGGTGATGGACATTTCCGACCGCGTGGTGGTGCTGGACTACGGTAAGAAAATCGGCGACGGCACACCCGAAGAAGTGCGCAACAACGAAGCTGTGATCAGCGCCTACCTGGGCATCGCCCATGACTGAGCATGACCGGTTCACGCTCGCAGTCGCTACGTTGACGCCGAAAATTTGAGGAAAAGACCATGGCCTTCTTTTTAGAAACTCTGCTTGGCGGCCTGATGGCCGGCATGCTGTACTCATTGGTAGCGCTCGGCTTTGTGCTGATTTACAAAGCTTCAGGAGTCTTCAACTTCGCGCAGGGCGCGATGGTGTTGTTTGCAGCCCTGGCCATGGCAAGGTTTGCCGAATGGATACCCGCATGGACCGGCCTCAACAACCCGGTACTCAGCACCCTGGGTGCATTTGTCATTGCTGGATTGCTGATGTTTGTTGTGGCCTGGCTCATCGAACGCCTGGCGCTTCGCCATCTGGTCAACCAGGAGGGCACCACACTGCTGATGGCGACCCTGGGCATCAGTTACTTTCTAGACGGCGTCGGTCAGACAATCTTTGGCAGCGACATCTACAAGATCGACATCGGCATGCCCAAAGAGCCCATCATGGCTTTTGAGCAAGTCTTTGAAGGCGGCATCCTGATCAACAAGGAAGACCTGTACGCTGCGCTGATAGCCGCCTTGCTGGTGGCTGCACTGAGCCTGTTCTTTCAAAAGACGGCTACCGGCCGCGCCCTGCGCGCAGTCGCTGACGACCACCAGGCGGCCCAAAGCATAGGCATACCTCTGAACCGCATCTGGGTCATCGTCTGGTGTGTGGCCGGCGTGGTGGCATTGGTCGCCGGCATGATCTGGGGTAGCAAACTGGGCGTGCAGTTCTCGCTCACCACCGTGGCTTTGCGCGCCTTGCCGGTGGTCATCCTGGGCGGCCTGACGTCTGTCCCCGGTGCCATCATTGGGGGCTTGATCATCGGTGTTGGAGAAAAGCTCTCCGAGGTTTTTTTAGGCCCCTATGTGGGTGGCGGCATCGAAATCTGGTTCGCCTATGTGCTGGCTCTGCTGTTCCTGCTGGTGCGCCCGCAGGGTTTGTTTGGCGAGAAGATCATCGACCGCGTCTAAGGGCTCTCCTATGTTTTACAGAGAAAACGGTCAGTTCAAAACCAGCTATCGCGCTGACCAGCAGATTTTTCCGATCGCTCAAGACCGGTGGGCTGTGCTGCTGCTGCTTGTCGCCGCCTTCGCGCTGGTGCCCTTGCTCAGCAGCGACTACATGTTTCGCGCCATTTTGATTCCCTTTCTGATCATGTCCCTGGCCGCCTTGGGTGTGAACATTCTGGTCGGTTATTGCGGCCAGATCTCGCTGGGATCGGGTGCCTTTATGGCGGTCGGTGCCTACGCCGCATTCAACTTTTTTGTGCGTCTGCCCGGTATTCCACTGCTGCTGGCGCTGGTGCTGGGTGGCGCCTGCGCGGCGGCCTTTGGCATTTTGTTTGGTCTGCCAAGTCTGCGCGTCAAAGGCCTGTACCTGGCGGTGGCCACGCTGGCCGCCCAATTCTTCAGTGACTGGATGTTCCTGCGTATCAAGTGGTTTACCAATGATTCGCCGTCCGGTTCGGTCTCGGTCTCGGGCCTGCAGTTCCTGGGCTTTCCGGTAGAGACACCTTATTCAAAATACCTGCTGTGTCTGTCGATTCTGGTGGTGCTGGGCCTGCTGGCCAAAAATCTGGTGCGCTCGGCCATAGGCCGCGAATGGATGGCGATCCGTGACATGGATGTCGCTGCCGCCGTGATCGGCATCCGGCCGATGTACGCCAAGCTGACGGCCTTCGCGGTGAGCTCCTTCATCATCGGCGTAGCCGGTTCGCTCTGGGGTTTTGTCTACCTGGGCTCCTGGGAGCCGGCAGCCTTCTCGGTGGAGATGTCCTTTCGCCTGCTCTTCATGGTCATCATCGGCGGCATGGGCTCCATCATGGGCGCATTTTTCGGCGCCGCCTTTATCGTGTTGCTGCCGATTGCACTGAACCAGTTCCTACCACTGCTCGGCGCGCTGTTCGGCATTGAGGTCTCAACCTCGGGCATCTCGCACGCCGAGTTGATTATTTTTGGTGCGCTGATTGTCTGGTTCCTGATTGTTGAGCCGCACGGTTTGGCCAAGCTGTGGAGCACCACCAAACAAAAACTCCGGCTGTGGCCTTTTCCTCATTGATCGCACGTCCGCTTATTTTTCCCTTGTTTTTTTCGTTAACTAAGGCACCCAGGTGCCATACATCCAGGAGACTCGCATGAAACCAAAAATCCTTTCACTTGTGGCCCTTGTTACGCTGGCCGCACTGACCTCGGTGGCCACGGCGCAGACCAAGCCCGCCGCCAAGGCGGAGGCCAAAGAGCAATTCTTTCCCGGCCTGCCGTACCGCACCGGCCCTTTTGCACCCAACGGTGTGCCCTGGGCCAACGGCTATTCAGACTACCTCAAGCTAATCAATGCCAAGGGCGGCATCAACGGCGTGAAGATCATCTATGAAGAGTGCGAAACCGGCTACGACACCGCACGGGGTGTTGAGTGTTATGAGCGTCTGAAGGGCAAGCACGGCGGTGCAACGGTGTTCCAGCCTTTGTCCACTGGCATCACGTTTGCACTGACTGAAAAAGCACCTGGTGACAAAATTCCTTTGATCACTGCCGGCTATGGCCGCAGCGAAAGCCAGGATGGCACCGTTTTCAAATGGAACTTCCCATTGGCTGGCACCTATTGGCTGGCCGCTGACGTGCTGGTGCAAACGATCGGCAAAAAAGAAGGTGGCCTGGACAAACTCAAAGGCAAAAAAGTCACCTTGGTCTACCACGACTCACCATATGGCAAAGAGCCTATTCCCCTGTTGCAAGAGCGCGCCGCCATGCATGGCTTCACACTGCAATTGCTGCCAGTGACTTCGCCCGGTGTTGAGCAAAAAGCAACTTGGTTGCAGGTGCGTCAGGCTAGACCCGACTATGTTTTGTTGTGGGGCTGGGGTGTGATGAATTCGACCGCTTTGAAAGAAGCGCAAGCCACAGGTTACCCGCGCGAAAAGATGTACGGCGTGTGGTGGTCTGGCGCAGAGCCTGATGTCAAAGACGTCGGCGACGGCGCCAAAGGCTACAACGCAGTCACCATGCAGCACGGTGCAGAGCCGAACTCCAAGGTGGTCAAAGAGATTCTGGCCCTGGTACACGCCAAAGGCCAGGGCACGGGCCCGAAAGAAGAGGTCGGTCAAGTGCTGTACATGCGCGGCGCCATGAGCGCCATGCTGGCGGTTGAAGGTGTTCGCCAGGCGCAAGTGCGTTTTGGCAAGGGTAAGTGGATGAGCGGTGAGCAAGCGCGCTGGGGCTATGAGAACCTGACGCTGGACCAGAAAAAGCTCGACGATGCCGGTTTTGCCGGTGTGATGCGCCCGCTGAGCACCTCGTGCGTTGACCACATGGGCTCGAACTGGGCGCGTGTGCACACCTGGGATGGTGCCAAATGGAACTTCACCTCTGACTGGTTACAGGCTGACGAGCAGATTCTCAAGCCACTGGTCAAGGCGACAGCTGCCAAGTACGCCGCCGACAAAAAGCTGACGCCGCGCACACCGGCGGACTGCCAGTCCTGATGCTGACGCAGTTACTGCAGCGAGCGCTGCAGTAACTGTCCAGCCCGCAGCCTTGCGTGCAGGGTTGCCGATTGGAAAAAGGCCTGAACTTATGGACGATTCAAAAATTGTGCTCAATGTCAATGGCATTGAGGTCATCTACAACCACGTTATTTTGGTGCTCAAGGGTGTTTCCCTGCAGGTGCCGGATGGCAAAATTGTGGCGATTTTGGGAGGTAACGGCGCGGGCAAAACCACCACCTTGCGCGCCGTCTCCAATTTGCTGCAAGGCGAGCGTGGCGCGGTCACCAAGGGCTCTATCGAGCTGCGCGGCGAGCGCATCGAAAACCTCACCCCCGCCGACCTGGTGCAGCGCGGCGTGGTTCAGGTGATGGAGGGGCGCCACTGCTTTGCTCATTTGACCATTGAGGAAAATCTACTGACCGGCGGCTACACCCGCAAAAACAAGGCCGAAGTCGCAGCCAACCTCGAGAAGGTTTACGCCTACTTTCCGCGCTTGAAAATACGCCGCACATCTCAAGCAGCCTACACCTCCGGTGGCGAGCAGCAGATGTGCGCCATCGGCCGCGCGCTGATGGCCAACCCCAACATGGTCTTGCTGGACGAGCCTTCCATGGGCCTGGCTCCGCAGATCGTGCAAGAAGTTTTTGAGATCGTCAAAGACCTCAACCAGAAAGAAAAAGTTACCTTTTTGCTGGCCGAGCAAAACACCAACATGGCGCTGAAGTATTCTGATTACGGCTACATCATGGAGTCCGGCCGCGTGGTGATGGACGGTATCGCCAGCGAGCTGGCCAACAACGAAGACGTCAAAGAGTTCTACCTGGGTGTGGG
>CANIDW010000159.1 GCA_947466165.1 Comamonadaceae bacterium
GAAGATACGCCTGTCTTCCGGAACAAAGCCCATGCCCAGACGCGCCGCCTGGTGCGGCTCGGCGCGGGCCATGTCGTGGCCCATGAAGCTGATGTGGCCACTGCGCTTTTCAAGCATGCCGATGATGGATTTGATGGTGGTGGACTTGCCCGCGCCGTTGCGACCCATCAGGGCGACCACTTCGCCGCGTCGGACCTCCAGGCCCACGTCGTACAGAATTTGCGCGGCACCATACCATGCGCACAATTCGCCGACCTTGAGGAGCGGGGCGGTTCCGGTTTGCATCAAACAGCTTTCTCGAATGTTTTGCCGCTGCCGAAATAAACTTCCTGAACTTTCGGGTCGTCCCGAACAGCCAGGGGTTGGCCTTCGGCAATCAAGCGACCGCGCGCCAGCACGATCATGCGGTCGGCATACGCAAACACCACGTCCATGCTGTGCTCTGTAAAAAGTACCGCCATGCCGCGATCGAGCACCAAGTCTTTGGTCAATGCCATCAGGTTATTGCGTTCCTTGGGCGCCATGCCGGCGGTGGGCTCGTCCATCAGCAGCAGTTTGGGGTCATTGGCCATGGCGATGGCCAACTCAACACGCTTGACGTCGCCATAGGCCAGCACGCTGCAAGGCCGGTCTGCCTGTGCTTTCATGCTGACCTGGTCCAGCAAGGCGAGTGCACGCTCACGCTGATGGTCGGCAGCGCGCCGCCACATTGAAAACAACTTGCGGTCTGCCGACAGCAGGGCCATCTGCACGTTTTCCACCACGGTCAGCGAAGCAAAGGTTTCTGCAATCTGAAAGGTGCGGCTCACACCCAGGCGCCAGATGTCGCGCGGCGTTTTGCCGATCAGCTCATGGCCGTCCAGCAAGATAGAGCCGGCATCAGCGCGCAGTTGCCCGTTGACCATGTTGAAGGTGGTGGACTTGCCGGCGCCGTTGGGCCCGATCAGGGCCAGCAGCTCGCCGGGGGCCAGTTCGAAATGAACGCCATCGACCGCACGCACGCCACCGAAAGATTTGCCCAGGCCACAGACTTTGAGCAGGCTCATGATTGCGCCTCCCGCGTGGCGGCGCTGTGGCGCCGGTTGATCAGTTGCCGCGCAAAGCCGGCAATGCCCTGCGGAAACAGCAGCACCAGCAGCAAGATGATGGCGCCCAACAAGGCGCGCCAGTAGTCGGTGTTGCGCGCCACCGTGTCGTGCAGCCAGGTGAAGGTGAGCGCACCCACCACCGGGCCGACCAGGGTTTGCAGGCCGCCCAGCAAGACCATCACCAGGCCGTCAATCGACTTGCCCACGTGCAGGCTCTCCGGGGAGATGCTGCCTTTAGAAAAAGCGTAGAGCGCACCGGCCAGCCCGGCAAAAGTGCCGGCCAGCACAAAGGCCACCCATTGCAGGCGTTTGACGTTCATGCCGATGGCGTCTGCGCGCAGCACCGAGTCGCGGCCGGCGCGCAGGGCATAGCCGAAGGGCGAATACAAAATGCGGTGCAACAGCAGGATGCCCCCGGCCACCAGGGCCAGCGTCAGGTAGTAATAGCTGCGTTTGTCCGACAGCCAGCCGGACGGCCAGACCCCGGTCAGCCCGTTGCTGCCGCCTGTGAAGGCGTCCCACTGGTAGCAAATAGCCCAGGTGATTTGTGCAAAGGCCAGGGTCAGCATGGCCAGGTAAACACCCGACAGCCGCACGCAAAACCAGCCATACAAAAAGGCACCCAAACCCGCTGCCACCGGCGCGACCAGCAGGGCCATTTCCATGGGCAGTTGAAGGCTGCGCACCAGCAGGGCCGCCGCGTAGGCACCCAGCCCGAAATAAGCCGCATGCCCGAAGGAATGCATACCGGCCGGGCCCATGATGAAGTGCAGGCTGGCCGCAAACAAAGCGGCGATCAGCAGGTCAATCATCAGCACGGTGACATAGGGTGACTGCACTGCCAGCAGTGGTAACAGCACCAGCATTGCCAGCACGGCCCAGCGCGCATACAGTGCCACCCGGCCCGGCGCGCGCAGCGGTTGCTCGGCCGCACTCGCATGGCGACTCGGCGCCTGCGGCCGGCCGAACAGACCCCAGGGCCTGGCCACCAGCACCACGGCCATCACCACAAACTCGACCACCAGCGTGAGCTTGGAAAACGAGATGCTGATGCCGGCGATCTCAACCAGGCCCAGCCAGATACAAATGGCCTTGAGCTCGGCGATCAGCAGCGCCGCCACATAGGCGCCCGGAATCGAGCCCATGCCACCCACCACCACCACCACGAAGGCGGCGCCGATGATGTTCAGGTCCATCTCCAGGTTGGCCGGCTCACGTGGCAGCTGCAAGGCGCCGCCCAGGCCGGCCAGAAAGGCACCCAGTGCAAAAACCGCTGTGAACAACCAGGCCTGGTTGACGCCCAGCGCGCTGACCATGTCACGGTCTTGGGTGGCGGCGCGCACCAGCGTGCCCCAGCGCGTTTTGGTCAGCAGCAGCCACAGCAGGCTAAGTACCACCGGGCCCGCCACAATCAAAAACAAGTCATAGGAGGGGAACTGCCGCCCCAGAATCGACACCGAGCCGGTGAGTCCGGGCGCGCGCGGCCCGAGCAACTCTTCGGGGCCCCAGAACCACAGCACGCCGTCCTTGATGACCAGGCCGAGGGCAAAAGTGGCCAGCAACTGAAACAACTCAGGCGCGCGGTAAATACGGCGCAACAGCAGCATCTCGACCAAAGCGCCCAGGGCGGCCACAGCCAGCGCTGCCAGCAGCAGCGAAGGCCAAAAACCAATGCTGGCACCCAATGTGGCCACCAGCGAATAAGCGACGTAAATGCCGACCATGAAAAAAGAGCCATGGGCGAAATTGACAATGCGGGTGACGCCAAAAATAAGCGACAAGCCGGCAGCCACCAGAAACAGTGACGATGCGCCGGCCAGGCCGTTGAGCAGTTGGACGACAAAGCCGGAAAAACTCATGACAAACCTTGCAACCTGGGAGGAAATACTGGGGGCCAGACTGCGCCCGGCCCCCGTTCAAAAGCGCATTGATCAGTCAGCAGGGCGCAACTTCTTGACTTCGGCATCGCTAGGCTGGAACTTAGCGCCATCCATATAGCGGTAGTCCACCATCACACCCTTGCCGTTGTCGTTCTTGGTGCGACCGACATAAACACCCATGGTGGATTGGTTGTCTTGCGCACGGTAGATGGCCGCGCCTAACGGTGTCATGACGCTCAGGCCCTTGAAGGCGGCGATCATCTTTTCAGTCTCAGTGGACTTGGCTTTTTTCATGCCCTCAGCCAAGGACTTGATAGCGCTGTAACCCACCACCGAGCCCAGGCGCGGATAGTCTTTGTACTTGCTGTTGTAGGCGTTGTAGAAAGCCTTGTGCTCAGGTGTTTGAATGCCGTACCAGGGGTAGCCGGTGACGACCCAGCCGTTGGGTGTTTCTTCTTTGAGCGGGTCGAGGTACTCGGGCTCGCCTGTCAGCAGGCTGACAACGTCACGACCCTTGAAGAGGCCACGCGTGTTGCCTTCGCGCACGAATTTGGCCAAGTCAGCGCCGAACAAGACATTGAAAATGGCGTCAGGCTTGGCATCGGCCATGGCCTGCACCACGCTGCCTGAATCTACCTTGCCCAGCGGCGGCGCCTGCTCGGCCACAAACTCGACGTCAGGCTGCGCGGCCTTGAGCAGCTCCTTGAAGCTGGCTGCGGCCGACTGACCGTATTCGTAGTTGGGGTACACGATGGCCCAGCGCTTTTTCTTCATGGCAACAGCTTCGGGTACCAGCATGGCGACCTGCATGTAGGTCGAGGTGCGCAGGCGGTAGGTGTAGCGGTTGCCGTTTTGCCAGACGATCTTGTCGGTCAGCGGCTCAGAGGCCAGAAAGAAAACTTTCTTTTGCTTGGCAAAGTCGGCCAGCGCCAGGCCGATGTGCGACAGGAAGGAGCCTGTCAATACATCGACTTTTTCACGTGAGAAGAGCTCTTCAGCGGCACGCACGGCATCGCCCGGGGTGGCGTTGTCGTCACGAATGATCAGCTCCAGCTTTTTGCCGTTGACGCCGCCTGCGGCATTGATCTCTTCAATCGCCAGGTCCATGCCTTTTTTATAGGGCTCGAGAAAAGCGGGCTGGGCTTTGTAGCTGTTGATCTCACCGATCTTGATGACGCCTTGCGCATGCGCCAGCGGTGCCATCAGACTGACAAGGGCTGTCGCGCCTATGAGTTTTTTCAATTGAATATTCATGTGTACTCCTGCTGGTTGTGGATTGAAAAAATGGGGGCTGCGTACTTAGCGCAGACCGTCCTTGCCCTGAATTTCGTGGACCTGCAAGCCGCCCACGCGCGGCAGTGGGCGTCCGCTGTCGGTCACGACAACGGCCACCACAATTTCATTGGCGCGCGGCGCATCGGCCACGCGTGCTTCCATCGCGTCAAAGTGACTGCGCACAAAGGCTGCATCTTTATGGCCCAGCGGCACGTCAATGGCCGTTCCCAGGCCACCGCGTTTTTTGCTTGAAGGCACCAGTGCCGCGCCTTTTTCAACCGCGATGCGCAAAGGTGCTCCCAGCTTGGGGTGCAGTATGGCAGCAGCATGCTCGAGCTCACCGGCCTCACCGACGATGGCGGCCTTGCCATAGCTGTGCGCCTGGCCGGGCTCAATGCCCAGGGCCTCGACACAACGCTGACCTAACAGAGCGCCAAGTTCCTCGCCAATGGTGATGAGGGCATCGAGGTTTTCGGTGTACTGGCCGGCGAAGGGGTTTTCAATGACGGCCATGGCCAGCGCCTTGCGGGTCGGCGGAGAAACACTGCGCCCCATTTCAATGCGCGTTTCGTCAAGCTGAACAATGATTTTGCGGATCTTGGCGGGCATGAAGGACTCCTGAATTCGGGTGATGGTAGTGACTGAACAGTGCTGCGCTTTTTCAGCGCAAGCCATCCCACAGGCTGA
>CANIDW010000160.1 GCA_947466165.1 Comamonadaceae bacterium
GACACCAGCTCGCCGGTCAGCTTGCCGTCTTTGTCCAGCAGCGCATTGGCCTGGGCAATCACGTACTTGCCTTCTTCAATGGCCGACAGGTAGTCGATCTGGTCGGTGATCTTGGTGTCAATGACACGGCGGTACGGTGTCTCGATGAAACCGTATTCGTTCAGACGGGCATACAAGGCCAGCGAATTGATCAGGCCGATGTTCGGGCCTTCAGGCGTTTCAATCGGGCAGACGCGGCCGTAGTGGGTCACGTGCACGTCACGCACTTCAAAGCCGGCACGTTCGCGGGTCAAACCACCGGGGCCAAGGGCCGAAACACGGCGCTTGTGGGTGATCTCGGCCAGCGGGTTGGTCTGGTCCATGAACTGCGACAGCTGCGAAGCGCCGAAGAACTCTTTGAGAGCCGCGGAAATCGGCTTGGAGTTGATCAGGTCATGCGGCATGAGCGGCTCTTGCTCGGCTTGACCCAGACGCTCTTTCACAGCTTTCTCGATACGTGCCAGACCGGTGCGGTACTGGTTCTCGGCGAGTTCACCCACGCAACGCACGCGGCGGTTGCCCAGGTGGTCGATGTCATCGACCTGGCCGTTGCCGTTGCGCAAGTCCACCAGGATTTTCACGACAGCGAGGATGTCCTCGTTGGTCATGACCATCGGGCCGGTGGATTCAGGACGGCCCACGCGGGCGTTGAATTTCATGCGGCCGACCTTGGACAGGTCGTAGGTGTCCGGGTTGTAGAACAGGCGCTGGAACAGGGCCTGCACAGCGTCTTCAGTCGGCGGCTCGCCGGGACGCATCATGCGGTAGATGGCGACACGGGCGGCGAACTCGTCGGCCGTTTCGTCAGCGCACAGGGTCTGCGAAATGTAGGCACCCTGGTCGAGCTCGTTGGTGTACAGCACTTGCAGTTCTTGCACGCCGGAGCTGCGCAGCTTTTTGAGCAGCACTTCGGTCAGCTCGTCGTTGGCCTTGGCAATGATCTCGCCGGTTTCGGCGTCGACCATGTTCTTGGCGACCACGCGGCCGATCAGGAAGTCTTCCGGCACGCTGATGGAGCTGGTGCCGGTTTGCTCAAGTTCGCGGGTGTGGCGCACGGTGATGCGCTTGTCTTTGGCGACGACGACTTTGCCGGCCTTGTCGGTGATGTCAAAGCGGGCGACTTCACCGCGCATGCGCTCGGCAACGAACTCCATTTGCGCGCCACTGTCCATCAGACGGAAGTGGTCGAACACGAAGAAGTTGGCCAGGATAGATTCATGGTTCAGGCCGATGGCCTTGAGCAGGATCGTGACCGGCATTTTGCGGCGACGGTCGACGCGGAAGTACAAAATGTCTTTCGGGTCGAACTCAAAGTCAAGCCAGGAGCCGCGGTAAGGAATGATGCGGGCCGAAAAAAGCAACTTGCCCGAGCTGTGGGTCTTGCCCTTGTCGTGTTCAAAGAACACGCCCGGCGAACGGTGCAGCTGCGAAACGATGACACGCTCTGTGCCATTGATCACGAACGAGCCCTTGTCAGTCATCAGGGGCACTTCGCCCATGTAGACCTCTTGCTCTTTGACTTCCTTGACCACCTTGGACTGCGATGTCGAGGACTCACGGTCATAGATGATGAGCTGAACCTTGGCGCGCACGGCAGAGGCAAAAGTCAGACCACGCGTCTGGCATTCACGCACATCAAACGCCGGCTTGGCCAGGTTGTATTCGAGGAATTTCATCTCGACAAACCCGTTGTGCGAGACGATGGGGAAGGCATTGTCAAACGCGGCCTGAAGGCCCTCGACCTGACGCGCTTTGGGCGCACGATCGGCTTGCAAAAAGGCCGTATAGGCATCTTTTTGCATCTGCAACATGTAAGGAACTGCCAACACGCTTTCGCGGTTGCCGAAGCTTTTGCGAATCCGCTTGCGCTCGGTATAAGAATAGGCCATGAGTTCTCCGCTTGAATGGGACACGAACGAGTTAAAACAAACTGGTTGAATTGGCTCTGGCGACTGTCTTGAATGAATACACCACGTAATCAAACAGACTTGGTGGTTGGCCACTACCAACCATGGCGGACGGTGACGCATTGCACGTCACCCGAACCAAGGCGCTTTCTGCAGTCGGGGTCAGAAAGCACTGCAAAAAAGACTGAGGGGCAATCTGCTTTGCAGTGCATCGCTGCACACGTTGAAACACGAAAGGCTGGAAGCCCGAAACCGGTCTTCCAGCCTCTGCGAACGCAAGGATTACTTGAGCTCGACTTTCGCGCCAGCTTCTTCAAGCTTCTTCTTGGCGGCTTCAGCGTCAGCCTTTGGAGCGGCTTCTTTGACTGCTTTTGGAGCACCGTCCACCAGGTCCTTGGCTTCTTTGAGGCCCAGGCCGGTGATTTCGCGCACAGCCTTGATGACCGACACTTTGTTAGCGCCAGCTTCGAGCAGCATGACGGTGAAGTCAGTCTTCTCTTCAGCTGCAGCGGCGCCACCACCACCACCAGCGGCAGCAGGTGCAGCCATGGCTGCAGCGCTCACGCCAAACTTCTCTTCGATGGCTTTCACCAGTTCGTTGAGTTCGAGGACCGTCATGCTGTCAAGCGCGGTCAAAAATGCGTCTTTGTCGAATGCCATTTTTTGTTTTCCTAAAAAGTTGGGTACAAGTTACGCTGCAGCAGCTTCTGCTGCTGGCGCTGAAGCTTCTGAAGCTCCGCCTTTTTTCGCGGCTAGCGCGCCCAGCACAACGGCTGTACGCGACATGGGCGACATGAGCAAGCCACACACCTGGGCCAGCAAAACTTCTTTCGAAGGGATGTTGGCCAATTGCTTGACGCCGTTGACGTCCAGGACTTTTCCACTGATAGCACCTGCACGAATCACCAACTTGTCGTTGGTTTTCGCGAAGTCAGACACCACCTTGGCGGCGGCGACTGCATCAACGGAAAAGCCATAGATCAGCGGTCCGGTCATCTGGTCGGACAAGGCTTCGAATGAGCTTCCAGCCACGGCACGGCGAGCCAGGGTGTTTTTCAACACGCTCAGGTTCACGCCTTTGTCGCGGGCTTGGCTGCGCAGACGGGTCATGTCAGCGACCGTGATACCACGGTACTCCGCCATCACAAGCGTTTGAGCTTTAGCTGCGAGGCCAGTCACTTCATCAATGACGGCTTGTTTCTCACTGCGATTGAGACTCAAGGTCTACTCCTTAAAAATGTGTCGTCGGCCGGGGCCTTCAACACGCTCATATTCAGCGACCAACTGTTTTTTGATTTCTTACAAAACCATTCAAGCAGCGGGTACGCCATCTGCGTTGGCTGTCTTTCGATTAAGTGCCGGTGCGGGTCTTTCAACCCATGCCCCGTCACGCCAACGGTCCTGGATGACCTGCCGGGAAAACCCGGCAGCCCACCACTTTGAGAAGCACTTGCGTGCCGCTCAAAATTCTTTCACTTAAGCAACGATGGTTTGTGTGTCGACGCGAACGCCCACACCCATGGTCGACGAAACAGCCACTTTGCGCAGGTAAACACCTTTGCTGCTAGCTGGCTTGGCTTTGTTCAAGGCATCGATCAGTGCAGCCAGGTTGCCCTGCAGCTTGTCGGTGTCGAAGGAACGACGGCCGATGGTGCCGTGCACGATGCCAGCCTTGTCAACGCGGAACTGAACCTGACCAGCCTTGGCATTGCGAACCGCGGTGGCCACGTCTGGAGTGACAGTACCGACCTTGGGGTTGGGCATCAGACCGCGTGGGCCCAAGACCTGACCGAGTGTTCCGACCACGCGCATCGCGTCAGGCGAAGCAATGACCACATCGAAGTCCATCTTGCCGGCTTTGATCTCGGCAGCCAGATCGTCCATGCCGACGATGTCGGCGCCAGCGGCGCGGGCCTCGTCAGCTTTGGCACCCTGGGCAAACACAGCCACACGGGCGGTCTTACCAGTGCCATTGGGCAGCACAACGGCGCCACGCACGACCTGGTCGGATTTCTTGGAGTCCACACCAAGTTGCACAGCCACGTCGATGGATTCATCGAATTTGGCGACAGCGTGTTCCTTGACGATGCCCAGGGCGTCCACCAATGGATACAGCTTGAGGCTGTCGACTTTGCCCACCAGGGCTTTTTGACGTTTGCTCAACTTGCTCATACAACACCTTCCACCGTAACGCCCATGGAACGGGCAGAACCGGCGATCGTGCGCACTGCGGCGTCAAGATCAGCTGCGGTCAAATCTTTCATCTTGTGCTTGGCGATTTCCTCGAGCTGAGCGCGGGTGATCTTGCCGACCTTGACGGTGTGCGGCGTCGAAGAACCCTTGTCCAGCTTGATGGCCTTCTTGATCAAGGTGACAGCCGGTGGCGTCTTGATGATGAAGGTGAAGCTCTTGTCGGCGTAAGCCGTGATCACCACAGGCAGTGGCAGGCCGGGCTCAACACCTTGGGTCTGCGCATTGAATGCCTTGCAGAATTCCATGATGTTCAGGCCGCGCTGACCCAGTGCCGGGCCGATCGGGGGGGACGGGTTGGCCTTGCCAGCTGGTACTTGCAGCTTAACGAAGCCGACAATTTTTTTCGCCATACTTTTCTCCTTGCGGGTCAAACGCCAGAACTCTAGGCTCTGGCTCCCCGGGGGTTACACAACTCTCAAAAAGTTCTTTCGAACCTGCCGCGCCGAGTTGCAAAGCGCGAAATTTGTTTAACTGCTCTGAGGGGATGCTCAGGTTTTCTCGATCTGACTGAATTCCAACTCCACAGGCGTGGCGCGACCGAAAATCGTCACCGACACACGCACTTTGTTTTTGTCGTAGTTGACTTCTTCAACCGTGCCGTTGAAATCAGTGAACGGACCATCTTTGACGCGCACGTACTCACCGGTCTCAAACTCCACCTTGTGACGCGGCTTCTCGGTACCCACCTGC
>CANIDW010000161.1 GCA_947466165.1 Comamonadaceae bacterium
CTGCGCCATGCTGGAGGCCATTTTGCTGCAGGCCGGATACCGTACCGGTGTTTACACGTCGCCGCATCTGGTGCACTTTCAAGAGCGCTGTCGCCTGCGCGGCGAGGTCGTCAGCCCGGCTTCTTTGCTGCCCTTTTTTCAGCAGGTGGAAAGCGCCCGCCAGCAGGCCGGGGCCGAAGACGGTGCTGGCCCCGTCTCCCTGAGCTATTTTGAGTTCACCACGCTGGTATTTTTAAAGCAACTGGCCGATGCCGGGCTGGACGTTGCTATTTTGGAAGTGGGGCTGGGGGGGCGCTTGGACGCCGTCAACCTGATTGACACGGACTGCGCCGTCATCACCAGCATTGACCTGGACCACATGGAGTACCTGGGCCCGGACCGCGAAAGCATAGGCCGCGAAAAAGCCGGCATCATGCGCGCCGGCCGGCCGGTGGTGGTCAGCGATCCGGTGCCACCGCAAAGCGTTTTGCAGGTGGCGCAAGACCTGGGCGCTGATTTGTGGCGTTTTGGTCATGATTTCAATTTTTCCGGCGACAAGCTCCAATGGGCCTGGGCCGGCCGCGGTCGGCGCTACGCTGGCCTGGCTTACCCCGCTTTGCGCGGCGCCAACCAACTGGTGAACGCTGCCGGTGTGCTGGCCGCGCTGACGGCCTTGCGCGAGCAGCTGCCGGTCACCGCCCAGGCTGTGCGCAACGGTTTGTCCATGGTCGAGCTGCCCGGGCGTTTTCAGATCGTGCCGGGCCAGCCCACCTTGGTGTTGGATGTGGCGCACAACCCGCATTCAGTGGCAGCCCTGGCCGAGAACCTGGATGCCATGGGCTTTTACCCCTGCACGCACGCTGTTTTCGGGGCGATGGCCGATAAGGACCTGGCCCCCATGCTGGCGCGCTTGAATCCTTTGGTTGACAAGTGGTATTTCACCGCCCTCCCGACACCCCGCGCCGCCACCGCCGCCGATCTGGCGGCGCGCTGGAAGGCGCTCAAGCCGCGTGCCGGCGTGCGTGCTGAAACCTTTGACGCCCCCGATCAAGCGCTGGCCGCCGCCGTCGCTGCGGCCGACCCCGCTGATAGAATTGTTGTTTTCGGATCCTTCTATACGGTGGGTGGTGTTTTAAAGGACGGCGTACCCCGTTTAACGGCGCAGCACCTGGCCTGAAAAAGACCCCTAGGCTGGTGGCCATTGCGCCAGCCAGAACAACACAACTCCAACGGACACAGGCACGACCATGTCGTTTTTCAACCTCCGCCGGGGCGGCTCCTCCTCACAAACCCAGTCTGGCGCGCCCGCTGAAAACCTGGATACCGTGCGCAAGCGCGCCAAGCACAGACTCATTGGCGCTGCAGTGCTGGTGCTGGTCGGCGTGGTCGGCTTTCCGCTTTTGTTCGACTCACAGCCGCGACCGATTCCAGTGGACATTGCTATCGAGATTCCGGCCAGGCAAAGCGTTAAGCCCCTGGCGACCGTAACACCTGCTTCAGCCACGCCCGCACCCAGCGCTGCGCCTGCGACGCCGGCACCCGACCCTGCGCCTGTGGCACCTCCTGCGGCAGTCGCCAGCGTCACGCCTGCGGCTACGCCCGTGCCCGCCGTCCCTGCAGCAGCAGCCCGCGTTGCAGAGGACAGCGCGCGTGCCAAAGCACTTTTAGAAGACAAACCCGTGGCCGACGCCAATGCGCCTACGGAGTTGCGCCTGGTGGTGCAAGTAGGTGCTTTTGCCGATGCTGCCAAGGCCCGCGAAGTGCGGCTCAAGCTTGAAAAAGCCGGCCTCAAAACTTATACGCAGGTGGCTGACAGCAAGGAAGGCAAGCGCACGCGCGTGCGTGTCGGGCCTTTTGCCAGCAAGGCAGAGGCCGACCAGGCCGCCCTCAAGATCAAGGCGCTTGATCTGCCGGCCACCATTCTCAGTCTGTAGTTTTTAAAGGCCGGGCTTGTCAGACACAAACTCCCTGGCGTTGATGAACACCGTGTCGCCGACCGACTGGGTTTTGCTGATGGTGCTGGCCTTGTCGCTGCTGCTCGGCGCCTGGCGCGGCCTGGTGTTTGAGGTTTTGTCGGTGCTGGGTTGGGTGGCTGCTTTTTTTGCGGCGCAGTGGCTGGCCCCCTGGGTGGCCGACTTGCTGCCTTTGTCCACTTTATCGGCGGCCATGAAGTTCGGTGCGGCCTTTGTGCTGACGTTTATTGCGTCGGTTTTTGCCGCCGGGCTGCTGGCCACACTCATGCGAAAACTGGTGAGCGCCGCCGGTTTGCGCCCGGCTGACCGCTTGCTGGGCGCCTTGTTTGGCGTGTTGCGCGGTATGGTCTTGTTGTTGGCTGTGACGGTGGCCGTGAACATGACGCCTTTCAAGGGCAGTGACTGGTGGCAGGCATCCCGGGGCGCCTTGGTTTTAACGTCGGCTCTGAACGCGTTAAAGCCGCTGTTGCCGATGCAGTTCTCCCGCTTTGTGAGTTAATTTATGAATGGTTCATCATGTGCGGAATAGTTGGTGTTGTCAGTAACGCTCCGGTTAATCAGCTGATCTATGACGGCCTCTTGCTGCTGCAGCACCGCGGCCAGGACGCGGCGGGCATCGTCACGCAGCTGGACCGTAAATTTTTCATGCACAAGGCCAAGGGCATGGTGCGCGACGTTTTTCGCACGCGCAACATGCGCGCCCTGCCGGGTAATGTCGGCCTGGGCCAGGTGCGTTACCCGACAGCCGGCAACGCCTTCAGCGAAGATGAAGCGCAGCCCTTTTATGTCAACGCGCCTTTCGGGCTGGTGCTCTCGCACAACGGCAACCTGACCAACGCAGCCGAGCTCAAGGCCGAGCTTTTTAACACCGACCACCGCCACATCAACACCGACAGCGACTCTGAAGTGCTGCTCAACGTGCTGGCGCACGAGCTCGAAAAAACCACGCGCGGCCTGCCGCTCAAGCCCATTGATGTGTTTGCCGCCGTGCGCGGTGTGCACAAGCGCATCAAGGGCTCATATGCCGTGGTGGCGCTGATCGCCGGTCACGGCCTGCTGGCTTTTCGGGACCCGTTTGGCATCCGTCCCTTGTGCATAGGCCGCGGCCAGAACGAGCAGGGCGGCACCGTCATGGTGGCCAGCGAATCCGTGGCGCTTGAAGGCACCTCGCACCAGTTCGAGCGCGACATTGCTCCCGGCGAAGCGGTCTTTGTGGACATGCAAGGCCAGGTGCATGCCCAGCAATGCGCCGATAGCCCGCAGCTCAAGCCCTGCATTTTTGAGTTTGTGTACCTGGCCCGGCCCGACTCGGTGCTCGACGGTATTTCGGTTTACCAGGCGCGCTTGAATTTAGGCGAGACGCTGGCCAAGCGTGTCATCTCGACGGTGCCGCCCAACGAGATTGATGTCATCATCCCGATCCCCGAGTCCAGCCGCCCGAGCGCCACGCAACTGGCGCATTTGCTGGGCATCCCGTACCGTGAAGGCTTTGTCAAAAACCGCTATGTCGGCCGTACCTTCATCATGCCGGGGCAGGGCGTGCGCAAGAAGTCGGTGCGCCAAAAGCTCAACGTGATTGCCAGTGAATTCAAGGGCCGCAACGTTCTGCTCGTTGATGACTCCATCGTGCGCGGCACCACCAGCCGTGAGATTGTGCAGATGGCACGCGACGCCGGCGCGCGCAAGGTCTACCTGGCCAGCGCCGCGCCGCCTGTACGCTTTCCCAATGTGTATGGCATCGATATGCCAACTGCCACCGAGCTGGTGGCGCACGACCGAACCATCGAAGAAATCCGTATCGCCGTCGGTTGCGACGCGCTGATCTACCAGGACATCGAAGGCATGAAGCGCGCCATCGGCTCGCTCAACCCCAAGCTCGACGGCTTTGACGCCTCTTGCTTTGACGGCATCTACATCACCGGCGACATCACACCCGAGACGATTGCCCGCATGAACGCAGAGCGCGTGGACGGCAGTGAAGAAGGTGGTGTGGATGTGTCGCGCCTGGCATTGCCCAACCCGCAAGAAGCTTGAGAAGGCTTGAAACCATGAGCTCCAAAAAACTACCCCCGAACCTGCACCGCGACACGCTGGCCGTGCGCACGGCTGAAGACAAAAGCCAGTTCGGCGAAAACTCCGAAGCCCTGTACCTCACCAGCAGCTTTGTGCAGCCCGACGCCGAAACAGCGCGCCGCCGCTTTGCCGGTGAAGAAGATGGCTACATGTACTCCCGCTTCACCAACCCGACGGTCACCAGCATGGAGCGGCGCCTGGCCGCGCTGGAAGGCACCGAAGCCTGCATCGGAACGTCCAGCGGCATGGCGGCCATCATGCTGATGTGTATGGGTCTGCTCAAGGCCGGCGACCATGTGATCTGTTCGCAGTCGGTGTTCGGCTCCACCATCAAGCTCCTTGGCAGCGAGTTCGGCAAATTCGGCGTTGAGAGCAGCTTTGTCTCGCAGACCGACGTGGCCGAGTGGCAAGCGGCCTTGAAGCCCAACACCAAACTGCTGTTTGCCGAATCGCCCACCAACCCGCTGACCGAAGTCTGCGACATACGCGCGCTGGCTGATATCGCGCATGCCGCCGGTGCCTGGCTGGCGGTGGACAACTGCTTTTGCTCGCCCGCGCTGTCGCAGCCTGTCAGCATGGGCGCTGACATCATCATTCACTCTGGCACCAAGTACCTGGACGGTCAGGGCCGCGTGATTGCCGGCGCCATCTGCGGCCCGCAAAAAATGATTGAAGAAAAGTTTGTGCCCGTGATGCGCAGCGCCGGCATGACGCTGTCGCCCTTCAACGCCTGGGTGGTGCTCAAGGGCATGGAAACGCTGTCCATCCGCATGCACGCACAAAGCGACAGCGCGCTGGCGCTGGCCACCTGGCTGCAATCGCAGCC
>CANIDW010000162.1 GCA_947466165.1 Comamonadaceae bacterium
GCGCCGGCCGGCAGCGCAGCAGCTGCCAGCGTCAGGCAAAGCGCCCCGGCGGTGCAAACCTTGCGAAGTGAAAAAAGACGGGACATGGTGATTCTCCTGAGATGGGTTGGATTTTCAGAGCTTGCCGGTCACGAGCGGAACGCGATAAGGCTCGGCTATTTCATCGAGCAACTGCTCCACCTGGTAGGTGTGGCTGATCTTGCGGCCCAGGATGGGATCTTCCATCTCGAACTGCCAGCGCTGGCCGAAGCCTAACTCTTTGTCCAGCGCCACGATCGTGCTGCAGAAAACTACAAAGTCACGTACCGGCAGACCGGGCACGCGCTCTTTCATTATTTTCAAGATGTCATGCGGCGACAAAAACGCGTTGACGCCCACATCCTGGTAAAGCCGGCCGTCCACACGGCTGCGCATCACGCAGTCGTCCCAATGGCCGGCAATTTCTTCAAAGTCCCAGAGGGTGGGCGCCAGGATGTTCGGGTTCACCTGCTTGGACCAGACAATGCTGCCCCGCTCCAGGTCGCGGTCCGTGTGGTCGCTGCCCACGCCCACATACAGGCGGTCGGTCATGACCAGCACGATCTCAACTTCGCCTGAAGTACGCAAGCCGTGCACCCCGATGCTGTCTTCGGTGGTCATGGCAAAAGTATCAATCGGGTAAATCCGCGGTGCGGGAATGTGCAGCGCAATCGTCACCCCCGCCCGTGCCACTTCTTCCTGATGATGCACCGCCACCGAGGCTTCCCGCGTGGCCGAACCCAGGTTGTACATCCGCTTGACCGGAAAGCGTTGACT
Source organism: Comamonadaceae bacterium (assembly GCA_947466165.1). Classification (GTDB taxonomy): domain Bacteria; phylum Pseudomonadota; class Gammaproteobacteria; order Burkholderiales; family Burkholderiaceae_C; genus Polaromonas. The sequence continues at coordinate 796 of CANIDW010000162.1, forward strand.
GACGCTTCCCCGCTTGGTGACGACCTTCGCTTCAAATGAAAACATGCAGCATTCCTGGTTGGCTGTGGCTGATTCAACGACTATTGCGACAAATTTTGCATGCGTGCAAATGTCCCGTCAATAGAACAAATGAAACAAGCTGCGTTGGGCGCGAGCAGAGCAGGGCGATAAGGGGATGGATTCCTGCCCCCGATCAGGTCGAGGGCAGGCTCTCCGCAGGAATGACAAATCCCTTCCGCCATCCCCGCCCAGTCCGTCATCCCCGCGAAAGCGGGGATCCATGCCCCCGCCCCCTTCCGTCATCCTCGCGCAGGCGGGGATCCATCCCCCTCTTCCCGGCTGGTGTAAGCGTCCACCAGCGCTTGCAAGTGCAGGCGTTGCACGGGCTCGAGGTAAGGGATCAACAGGTTGAGCACGTGGTGGGCGCCGCGCAGCAGGGCGGTTTGGGCGTTTTCGGGCTCTAGCGCGTGGCGCGGGTTGCGCACGTATTCAAAGCTCAGCCAGTAGGTCAGCACAACCACCATGCTGGTAGCCGTGGGTTCCGTCTGGCGCGAGTCCATGCTCATGGCGCGGTGCAGCGTCATGCTGGCCAGCATGGTTTTGACGGCGCGGGTCTTGTTGTCGATGATGCGCTGGAAATGCGTTTCAAGTTTGCGGTTTTTGCTCAGCAAGTCGTTGAGGTCGCGGTACAAAAACCGGTATTCCCAAATGCGCTCAAACAGCGTGTGCATGAAAAACCAGGCGTCTTCCACATCACGCACGCCTTCACTGGCGCCCAGCAATTCGCCCAGCGCTTTTTCATAGCGCTCCAGCAGGGCGTTGATCAGCTCGTCTTTGGCCGGGTAGTGGTAGTACAAATTACCAGGGCTGATCCCCAGCTCGGCCGATATCAGCGTGGTCGAAACATTGGGCTCGCCAAAGCGGTTGAACAGCGCCAGCGTCACCTCGAGAATGCGCTCCGCAGTGCGGCGCGGCGCTTTTTTCGCCATCGGCTTGCCTTCCTGACTCTTGTGTCTGAGGGCACTCTAACCCAGGCGGCACGGCCGGGTAACTAGGGAAGGCCATTAGTGGCCTGATTCCCTCAGCTCAATGGCTTTGTACTTTTTCTTGCAGCCAAACCTTGATCAATGATTGGTACGGAACATCGCGCGAATTGGCCGCTGTTTTGATGGAATCCAGAAGGTGCTGTGGAAGCCGCAGCGATATCGTCTTCGTCGTAGGCTTTAAGTTGGGCAGCGATGCCTTTTGGGCTTTAGACCAGTCCAGGTGCGCTGTGGAATCGTTGGACTCCCAGTACATCCGCTCGTCTTTCTCGCTGGCGAATTTGGGCGTGGCTTTCAATGGGGGTTTAGCTTGTTTGGTCATAAATCGCTCTTTCCTTGCGGTGCATATCTCTGGCAGAAATCACCCGAATCAATGTCCCTTCGTTCCTCAGCGTCACGGTAATGTGCAGCGCACGGCCGTCGTCAGTTTGGCCCAAAGCGTGGATGCGGATCTCTTGGCCGCTGTGGGCCGCATCTTCCAGCATCAACAGCGGGGTGTTGAAAAAAACCTGTTCTGCCTCGGCCATAGACACGCCATGCTTGTTTTCGCTTTTGCGAACATTACCGGCGTCCCAGTTAAAGCCGCTGATCTTGGCAAGATCGATCATTTTTGTATATTACCATCACATACATTAAGTCCCCGACCGGGCCCGTATCCTGGCCTTTTTGGCCGGTGCTTTTGGAGCCACTTTCGCCGACGCTTTGGCCGGGGCTTTGCCGGCTGGCTTCAAGGCCGCCACCTGCCGCTTTAAAGCCGCTACTTCTGCTTGCAAGGCCGCCATGTCTGCAGCTGAAGGGGCACCCAGGTGGGCGAGCGCTTTGGCTACGCGTTCTTCAAAAATGCTCTCTAACTTGTCCCAGGGCTGCGCTGCCCTGGCGCCCAGGCTGCTGAGGCTGGCGCTCATGCCGCTACTCAAGCCCGTGGTCGCCTCGGCCAGGCTGCTGAACTTGCGGCTGGCTTCGGCGAGTTTTTCTTCGGCTGCGGCTTTGGTCTGGCGCTGCAGGCTCAGGCCTTCTTTCACCAGTCCCTGAAAAGCCTTGCTACCTTCTTCTTGCGCCTTGGCAAAAGCGCCCAGGCCGGCCAGCCAGATTTGCTGCGCAGAGTCTTGCACCAGGCCTGCGGTTTGAGGTGCTTCGCTGCGTTTTGCTTCGGGTCGGGTGGTGGTGTTTTTTTTGGCGGGCATCGGTTTTGTGGGGGTTTAAAGTGAATGAGGCGGGCAGGTCAGTCAACGCAACCGATGTTAAGCCGCCCCTTCGTGCGGTATTAGGCGGCAGCTTCTAAAAGCAGCCATATGAATCGCAAGAACACTGGTCTTGGCGACAAGCTTTAACGCTATGATGAGGGGCTATGCCGAATCAACAGAAACAGTACTCTGAGACCTACTTGAGGTTTTTGCAGTTGGTGCAATCTTTGCGAAATTTGCCGGATTTCGTACTGCTGGACCCGGTCGAAGAGCGACTGCTGCACCTGTTTGCCACCGTTTGGCAGGCCGGCCAAAAAATCACCGTGCTGCAAGCCATGGCCCTGTCTCAGGACGTTTCATCGACCACCGCCCACCGCCGCTTGAAGTCTTTGCGCCAAAAAGGCGTGCTCACCCTGGTGCCTGACGAGGTGGACAACCGCATTAAATACGTTCAGCCCACACCCATGGCCGAGCATTACTTTGCCCAGCTGGGGCAATGCATGAGCGAGGCAAAGATAAGCTTATAGTTGTATTCAAGGGCTGCTTAAAATTTTCCAAAATGACTAAAGGTACAATAACAACAATGGAAAATTCAGCCCCCACCTCAGCTGCAGAAGACGACGAAATCAGCCTGCTTGACCTGCTGCTCACCGTCAGCCAAAACATCAAGCTTCTCATTCTCGGCCCCCTGGCCGCCGGCTTGTGCGCCTTTGGCATTACCTTTGCCCTGCCAGCCACCTATGAAAGCGTGGCTATTTTGCCGAGTGACATCGGCAGCACCCTGCGCCTGGCTGCTGTGTTGGACCCTGTGGTATCCAAGCTGGACCTGGCCAAAGGCCAAACCCCCGAGCAGGCCCGCCTGGCACTGAGCGGCCGCATCAAATTCGCGCAGGACAAGCAAACCAAGCTTTTCACGCTGACTGTGTCTGGCGACAGCCCTCAGCAGGCGCAGGCCACGGCCAAGGCCGTTTTGAAGCAAAGTTACGAGCAAAATCGTCCACGAGGCATTAATAAGACCCGTTTAGAAGCTCAGTTGGTGGGTGCCAAGCAAAGGCTGGAAGAAGCGCAGCGAACCAGCGTTGGCCTCTTGGGTGTGCTGGAGCGCGGACTTAAGTCAGACGCTGTCCTCAAGTCAACAGGGACGGACGTATCTAAGAGCTACACCGACTTGTTGTCCGTACTTGCCGGCATTCAGGCGCAAGTGGTGTCGCTGGAGATGCAGCTCGAAGGCATGTCCGACGAGCAACTGTTACAACTCCCCTCCTTGCCAGAAAAGCCCGTCAGCCAGAAAAAAGCTATGAAAGCTACCATCGCCGCCTTGGCCACCGGCTTTTCGCTTTTGTTGTTTGTTTTTATTCGCCAAGGCCTGCGCACCGCCGGCGCAGACCCTGAAAGCGCTGCCAAGCTCGCCGCCATTCGCCGCGCGCTGGGTTTTGGCGTCAAACCCCAGGCCTGAGCCCGTAGCCCACATCTTTGCCCTGCAGCATGTTCAGCTGGTACCTCATTCACAGCAAACCCAGGCAAGAGGCCTTGGCGCTAGACAGCCTGCAGCGACAGGGTTATGAGTGTTATTTGCCGCTGATCAGCGTTGAAAAGCTGCGCCGCAAACTCTTGGTGCCGGTTGATGAGCCGCTTTTCCCACGCTACTTTTTCATACGCCTGGACGCCAGTCAGCAAGGCAAAAGCTGGAACCCCATACGCTACACCACAGGTGTGAGCCGCCTTGTCAGCTTTGGCAATGTGCCGGCCAAGGTAGACGATGCTTTGGTCTCGACCATTCAGGCCCAACTGCAAGCCCAGCCCCTGCAGCAGTCGCACTTTGCCCC
>CANIDW010000163.1 GCA_947466165.1 Comamonadaceae bacterium
CGGCGGTCAAATTCGCGAAACTCCTCGTAGCCGTCCACCAGCGCGCCCAGCTGGCGTGTGCACTGCGCGCGCTCGCCCGAGAGCAGCATCCACAGGTCTTGCACCGCCGGGCCGCTGCGCGCGTCGTCCAGGTCCACAAAGTGCGGGCCGGCGCCAGGCGTGCCTTCAGGCGTCCACAAGATATTGCCGGGGTGGCAGTCGCCATGCAGGCGCAGTGTGCGCACTGCGCCTGCGGCTTGCATCACGCCCTCGGCCACTTGCATGGCTTCGTCAAACGCGCTGCGCCAGCGTGAAGCCATGTCCAGCGGCAGGTAGTCGCCGGCCAGCAGCAGGTCGCGGCTGGCGTAGCCAAAGCTCTGGATGTCCAGCGCCGGCCTGTGTGCAAACGGTGCTGCTGCGCCCACGGTGTGAATGCGCGCCAGAAAGCGGCCAATCCATTCGAGCACCGACAGCTCATCGAGCTCGGGCCGGCGCCCGCCTCGGCGCGGCGACACGCTGAAGGCAAAACCGGCGAAGTGGTGCAGCGTCTGGCCTTGCAAGCTCAAAGGGCCAACCACCGGAATCTCAGCGGCCATCAGTTCGGCGGCAAAAGCGTGCTCTTCCAGAATCTGCGCATCGCTCCAGCGGCCGGGGCGGTAAAACTTGGCCACCACGGTGTCGCCGGCAGCCTCGGCCTGACTGTCACCGGGTGCGGGGCTTTCCAGAGAAATTTGGTAAACGCGGTTTTCGTAACTCGACAGCGCCGTCAGCCGGCCGTCGCCCCACAGGCCCACGCTGGCCAGCGCGTCCAGCACCACATCTGGCGTCAGCAGTTCGTAGGGATGCGCGATCGCATCCTGCTGGCCGACGCGGCGGTCGGTGTTGTGCACATCGGGCTGGCTGTCATCTTCGTCGTCGGTCGGGTCATCAAAGCGTTCATTCATACCCCGATTGTGGCGCTGCAGCCAAACCCCGGCGTTAGACTCAGCAACGCATGCCCAAACCCCTCAAGCTCAAACCCGCGCCGGCGCTCCAGGTCATTGAAGAGCTGCGCCCCGGCCAGTCGATGGACTTGCTCAAGGAGCTGCACATCCTCACGCGTGAGGGCAAGCTCAACCAGGACACGCGGCGCAAGCTCAAGCAGGTCTACCACCTTTACCAGTTCATCGAGCCGCTGCTGAATGATGCGTTTGCCCGCAAGCCGTCGCCCAGCTTGGCCGACCACGGTGCCGGCAAGTCGTATCTGGGTTTCATTTTGTACGACTTGTTTTTTAACGTTGCGCACCGCGGCGAAAAAACCACTGGTCATATCTACGGCATCGAAACCCGCGCCGAGCTGGTAGCCAAGTCGCGCGAGCTGGCCGCCCGGCTGGGTTTTGCGCGCATGTCTTTTTTGAACCTGTCCGTGCAAGAAGCCACGGCCTCTGCCGAATTGCCGCCGGTGGTTGACATCATCACCGCCTTGCACGCCTGCGACACGGCTACCGACGACGCGATTGCTTTCGGTCTGGCGCGTCAGGCCAGGCACATGGTGCTGGTGCCCTGCTGCCAGGCTGAAGTCGCCAGTGTGCTGAAAAAAAGCAAGGCGCTGTCACTGGCCCGCACGCCGCTGGCCGAGTTGTGGCGCCACCCGCTGCACACGCGCGAGTTCGGCAGCCAGATCACCAATGTGCTGCGCTGCCTGCAACTTGAAGCGCACGGCTACGAGGTCACCGTCACCGAGCTGGTGGGTTGGGAACACTCGATGAAAAACGAACTCATCATCGCCAGCCGGCCCGCGCAGCCGCGCCCGGCGGCCATCGCTGCAGCGCGCGAGCGGCTGACGCAGGTGCTGGCCGAGTTGGGGCTGGGCGAGTTGTCCGCGCGCTTTGCTGTGGCCTGAAGGCGATGGATGCCTGCCCCCCGCAGGTGCAAAAGTCCTCTGCTCTATACTTTTTTGACGTGCAAGGCATCTGTCGTTGATTTAAATGGCTGCCACGCCCCTTGCGCAATTGCCCTCTTTTGGAGACAGCCATGACAGCCGACACCGTGCAGACCCTTTCCCCTCGCGACTGGGCCTGCCACCCCGCGCACATTGACCCGGGCTACAAGTCCACCGGCTTGCGCGGCCCCAAGCACGCGCTGCTGCCCATGAAGCACGCGCTGGCCGAGCGCAATGCACCGGTTTACAGCGCCGTACAGATGGGCGAGTTCGACAACGACATGACTAAAAATGCCGTGATGAACGGCGAGCCGCTGGGTGAGCGCATCATCGTCACCGGCCGCGTGATGGACGAAGACGGCCGCCCCGTCAAAAACACACTGGTCGAAGTCTGGCAGGCCAACGCCGCCGGTCGCTATGTGCACAAGGTGGACCAGCACGACGCGCCGCTGGACCCGAACTTTCTGGGTGCCGGCCGCTGCCTCACCGACAACGAAGGCCGCTACACCTTCAAGTCCATCAAGCCCGGTGCTTACCCCTGGGGTAACCATCCCAATGCCTGGCGGCCCAACCACATTCACTTCTCGCTGTTTGGCGACTACTTCGCCAGCCGCCTGATCACGCAGATGTATTTCCCCGGCGACCCGCTGCTGCCCTACGACCCCATGTACATGGGTGCGCCCGAGCACCTGCGTGACACCATGGTTTCCAAATTCAGCCTTGACGTGACCCAGCCCGACTACGCGCTGGGCTATGTGTTTGACATCGTGCTGCGCGGCGCCAAAGCCACGCGTTTTGAATAAAGCCCAGGCCATGACGCAATACCAGCAAACCCCTTCACAAACCGTCGGCCCTTACTTTGCGTACGGCCTGGCGCCCACGCAATACGGCTACGATTTCAAGAGCCTGTTCACACCTGTGCTCACCCAGCCGCATGCCCAAGGCGAGCACATCCGCATCACCGGCCGCGTGTTGGACGGCGCCGGCAAGCCGGTGAACGACGCGCTGATAGAGATCAACCAGCCCGACGCCAACGGCCAGCGCATCACCAGCGTGGAAGAGTCCGAGCGCAAAGGCTTTGCCGGTTTCGGCCGCTGCGGCACCGGCACCCTGGCCGGCAACTATTTCAGTTTTGACACCGTCAAGCCAGGCGCCCTCAGCGCAGGCCAGGCCCCGTTCATCGACGTTTGCGTGACCATGCGCGGCCTGCTCGTTCACACCTTCACGCGCATTTATTTTTCAGACGAAGCAGCCGCCAACGCCAAAGACGATGTGCTGAGCCGCGTGCCTGCTGAGCGCCGCGCCACCCTGGTGGCCGTGCGCGAAAACACCAACGCCGGGGTGTTCTACCGTTTTGACATTCACATGCAAGACAGCGCAGCGGGTAAAGAAACGGTGTTTTTCGATCTTTGATCGCTGAGCGGGGCTGACATGACACCATTTTTCAGCCGCCTCTTACGCATCGCCTTCAGCCTGCTGACCAGCATCACAGCTCACGCCCAAGTCAGCCCGCAGGACTGCAGGCCAGAGCAAAAGGGTGATGCCACGCTGGTTGAACTCAGGCCGCAGACCTTCACGGTGCGCGGCAAGCTGGCGGGCTTTGACCCGTGCCACGCCAGCGTCAAGTTCAGACGGCCGGCGGGCGCTGCCCCTGCGCCGCTCATGATCAGCCTGCACGGTGGCGGCGGCATCAAGGATGTGCTGGCTTCAGACCAGGCCTTTCATGAAAAAGGCATGGCGACCCTGGTGTTTGACGCTTATGAAATGCAGGGTTTCACCGGCCGCAATTCCGGCTTCTGGTTGCTGCAGGTCAGCAACGAAGCACGTCAGCGCATGCTGCTGTCCGCGGCCTGGGCGGCTTACCAATGGGCCATCACCCGGACTGACATTGACACGCGGCGTATTTATTTCTTTGGCGTTTCCAACGGCGCCGCTGTGGCGGCCAACCTGGCCGCGATGGTGGACCCAGCGCATGTGCGCGGCATCATTGCCGAAGGCATCACGCCGATTGGTCTGGGCCTTCCCGACAAGACCCTCGTGCCGTTGATGCTGGCCTTTGGCCGGCTCGACAACTTCGGTGCGGCGCAAGACGACATGTGGCGCTGGCGGCTGACAGCGCCTTGCCGCCTGAACATCACATTTGAATTAAGCCCACCCGGCACCAGCCAGCGCTGCAGCGGCCAGAGCCAGCCGCAGGCTTTGATTCCAACGCCGCTGGAGTGGGTGGACAGCGTCAAGGCCGTTAGCGCGCCGATTGAAGTGGCCTACTTTGAGGACATGGCGCACAGCGCTTATTTCGGGCCCTTGACGATCCGCAAAAACACTTGGGGTAACGGGCAAACGCTCAACGCATCAATAGGCGCCACGCCCAAAGCCCGCGAGGCTTTCATGGCGGCCATGATGGCGTTCATTGAAAAGAACGCTAAGCCCTGAATCTGGGTCTTAGCCTTTAAACCGCTTGCGCGTCAGCGCCAGCGCCACCCAGAAGCCGCCCACCGCGTAGACCAGCAGCACCGCCAGGTGCCGCAGGCCGTGCTCGGGCCATTGGTCCATGAACAGCGGGCGGATCAGCTCGACGGCCGCTGTCAGTGGCAAAAACTCCGAGATCACGCGCATGAAGCCAGGCAGTTGATCGCGCGGAAAAAACACACCGCTCAAGAACATGGTGGGCGTGAGAAACAGCGTGAAGTAGTAGGTGAAAAAGTCGTAGCCCTTGGCCAACGCGTTAAAAATCAGCGCAATGCTAGAGAAGACGATACCGACCAGGCCCAGCAGCGGCCAGGCCAGCAGCAACATGGGGCTGTGGCAGATGTCCAGCGCCAGCATCACCAGCAAGATGACGCTGATGGTGAACAGCGACTTGAAGGCGGCCCAGAGCATTTCGGCCATCAGCACGTCGTCAAGCTGTATCGGCGCGTTCATGATGCCGTCCCAGGTGC
>CANIDW010000164.1 GCA_947466165.1 Comamonadaceae bacterium
ATGGCCAGACCCCAGTTGCGATCACGCATCAGCGCCATGGCAATCGAACCCGTTGAAAGCAACCCACAAGCTTTTGCCAGTTTTTTTGCCAGTGAAGTTGAAACTTGGGGCCGTGTGATCAAAGAAGCGCAAATCAAAGCCGAATGACAATATGAGCGACTCCAATCAAAAAATTGGCCTTGTTGGCTTGGGCCAGATGGGTAGCGCCATGGCCCAAAGACTACTTCACGCCGGTTTTGATTTAACCGTCTACAACCGGACATCCAGCACAGCGAACAAGTTTCTAGCTTTGGGTGCCAAAGTGGCCATTGATCTTCCATCTTTGGCCCGATCCGTCGATCTTATTTTTACCGTGGTCGCTGACAGCCCCGACGTTGAGTCTGTCATTTTGGGTCGGCATGGACTTTTAGAGGGTGCCCATGCGAACACCTTGATTGTGGAATGCAGCACTATCGACCCCCAGGTGTCAGACGAGGTGGGGCTGAAGGTGCGGCAAGCTGGTTTTCGAATGATGGACGCACCCATAGGCGGAAGGCCTGCGCAAGCCGAACAAGGCAAACTCATTTTCATGGTGGGCGCTTTGCCGGAAGACCTGGCGCTAGCGCGAGCTGCTCTATCGGCACTGAGTTCCAACATCATTCATTGCGGAGGCCCTGGCATGGGCATCAGCATGAAGGTGATCAACAATCTCATGAGCCAATCGATTCAATTGATGGATTTGGAAGCTATGGCCTTGGGCATCAAAGCGGGCCTGGATCCTCAGGTGATGCTCGATGTGCTGACCTCCACCGCAGCAGACAATGCCCCGCTGAGAACACGCATTCCCCAAAGTGTTTTAACTGGCTTGTACCCCGCTGGTTTTTCCGCCAAGTTGGCTCACAAGGACCAAGGACTGGCGCACACCATGGCTTCGCGCTTAGGGGTGCCGCTTTTCACCTTAGGACAGGCCAGGCAAATTTACAGCATAGCCATGACGCAAGGCCTGGGGGAGGGCCCTAGCGAGATCGTGGCCAAGGTGGTGGAGCGGTTGTCCGGCGTCTCGCTGCGCTTTCCTGAAAAGCCGTGAACAGTGTGCTTGTACATAATGAGCCTACAGCCGATCGCGGTATGTCGGCTCAAAGCGGTTTGGCATTTTCTTCAGCCTGGCATAGATGATTCAGCGACTCCAGTAGGTTCAGCTTAAATTATTTTTGGAGATATTCATGCTCTCTCAATTTTTGAAGAAATATGTTTTCTTAATGTCGCTGATGATGTCTGCGCTGATAGTGACGTCCGTTTCAGCGCAAACATTTCCAGACAAACCCATTAAACTCATTGTTCCTTATCCACCGGGCGGCAACACCGATATTGTTGCGCGTCTGTATGGTCAAAAATTGTCAGAGCGTTTAAAGCAGCCTGTTGTCATCGATAACAAAGGGGGTGCGGCAGGCGCAATTGGCGCTGCGATTGCAGCCAAGTCGCCAGCCGATGGTTATACGATTGTGATTGGTGATTTGGGTTCGATGGTGATTACCAGTGTGGCCAATCCGAATTTGGCCTACGCACCTTTGAAAGATTTTTCACCGATCAGCTTGCTCACGTCCGTCTCGGTTGTCGTTTGCGTTAACCCTTCTTCACCCATCAAAACCCTGGATGATTTGTTGGCCATGGCCAAAGCACAACCTAACAAATTAACAATCGGTACAGCAGGTGTTGGCGCACCTGCACATTTGGCTTTTGAGTTGCTCACATCGATGACAGGTATGAAACTCACCCATGTTCCCTACAAAGGCGGAGCTCAGGCGGCAACCGCTTTGTTGGCCAATGAAATTGACATCATGATTGATGGCGCGGCTTTGGGGCAAGTTAAAGCAGGTCGATTGCGCGCCATCGCCGTCACGGGGCCTCGTCTTTCTGCTTTGCCCGACGTGCCAAGCATCAACGAAACTATCAAAGACTTTAACTTCACCAATTGGTGGGGAATGCTGGCCCCGGCTGGAACACCTGCGGCTGCGATCAAACGATTGAATGAAGAATTCACTGCAATTGCAGCGATGCCTGATGTGAAAGAGAAATTAACCTCTCTGGGTTTAACTGCACAAAGTAGCTCACCTGCTCAATTTTCGGATCATCTCAAAAGTGAGACCGATAAAATTTTTAAAATTGTGAAGTCAGCCAACATCAAGTTTGAGTGACATCCATCGCCCAATTTTTAAACGCATCGCGGGGCTTTAGGTCAGGCTATTGCCAAGTTGTGCGGCTTCAGTCCGATGAAGTTTGCAAAAACCCCGCTTGCGGCACAGCGATTGAAAACCGCATATCTATACATCTAAGTGCCAGGTCAAACAAGGGCAAGCTCCCTGAATGACCCTCTGGGCGCGCTACGATATGCGTATGCCCATGCCTTTATCGCCTGATCTTCAACCCCAAGGCCCTACGTTCAAGCAGGACGTGCAGCTGATCAGCCTGGTGAGTTTGGCCCACATGATGAGCCATTTCAGCCAGTTGCTCCTGCCGCCTCTGTTTCCCTGGCTCAAAGACGACTTCAGCGCCAGCTATGCCGAGCTGGGGTTTTTGATGACCATTTTTTTCATCGTTTCCTGCGCCGTACAAGCTGTTTCTGGTTTTTTTGTGGACAGGTTGGGTCCGCGCCCGATTCTTTTTGCGGGTTTGGGTTTGCTCGGCCTGTCTTGCCTGGGCTATGCCTTGAGTTACAACTACTGGATGCTGGCGTTTTTTGCTGTTGTGGCGGGCATTGGCAATGGTGTTTTTCATCCGGTTGACTACACCTTTATCAACCGGCGCGTGAGCGCCAGCAGGTTGGGCCATGCGTACAGCGCCCACGGCGTTTCAGGCAGCTTGGGCTGGGCTGTGGCGCCTGTGCTGGTTGTCGGGCTGACGCTGGCCTTTTCATGGCGTATCGCCCTGCTGGTGGCTGCCGCGTTGGTGTTTGCTGTGCTGTTGGTGGTGGTGTTGCAGCGTCAAAAGCTGGATTTGCCACCGGTTGCCGCACCACGCGCAGTGGGTGTCGACAAAGCCATGGATTTTTTAAAAATCCCGGCTGTTTGGATGTGCTTTGGATTTTTCTTCATTTACGCCATCGCGCTTGGCCTTGTCAATGCTTTTGCCCCTGAAGCTGCCAGGCAGTTGCATGATGTACCGCTGTCGCTGGTGGCCATTTGCCTGTCGGTTTACATGCTGGCCAGCGCTGCCGGTATGGCGAGCGGTGGTTTTTTAGCGGTCAATCCCGCACGCTCTGAAAAAGTGGTGGTGACCGGCTTTACCCTGGCGGTCATCTTGAGTTTATGGCTGGCACTCGGTCAGGTACCGGCTGCCGCTGTCCCGGTGCTGTTTGGCCTGATGGGTTTTGTCTCAGGCCTGGCTGCGCCGTCGCGCGATCTGTTGATCAAAAGCGCCACCCCAGCTAACGCCTCAGGCCGGGTCTATGGCGTGGTCTATTCAGGTCTGGACATCGGCCAAGCGGTTTCCCCCTTGTTCTTCGGCTGGATGATGGACAGTGGCCATTTCCAGTGGGTATTGCTTGGACTGGCGCTGATGCAGGGCTTGCTGGTGTGCAGCGCTTTGAGTATTCAGCGGGTGCGTCGCGATCCGCCGGCCTTAAGTGATGCCTGAACCCAAAGGCCTATGACAGCGGCACAATATCGCCTATGAAGACACAAATTGCCGGACACCTGCTTGTTGACTGCCTGATTGCCCAGGGCGTGACCCATGCCTTTGGCGTTCCGGGCGAGAGTTATCTGGCCGTACTGGACGGCATGCATGCCCGGCGCGGACAAATCGAATTTGTCACCTGCCGCCAAGAAGGTGGTGCGGCCTTCATGGCCGAGGCCCACGGCAAGCTGACCGGGCGTCCCGGGGTTTGCATGGTGACCCGCGGCCCTGGGGCCACCAATGCCTCGATCGGCGTGCACACGGCCTTTCAGGACTCCACACCCATGGTGCTGCTGGTGGGCGATGTCGCCAGCGACTGCCGCGACCGCGAAGCCTTTCAGGAGGTTGATTACGCCAGTTTCTTCGGACCCAGCACCAAGGGCTTTGCCAAGCGCGTGGAGCGCATTGACGACGCCGATCGGATTCCAGAGTACATGGCCCGCGCCTTTGCCACGGCCATGAACGGGCGCCCCGGTCCGGTGGTGCTGGTTTTGCCTGAAGACATGCTCACCCAGATGACCGCCGCGCAGGCGCTGCCGCGCGTTGAAGCCGTCCAGGCCTGGAGCGACCCGGGAGCCTTGCGCACGCTGCGCCAAATGCTGCTGGCTTCCCAGCGCCCGCTGGTCATTGCCGGCGGTGGCGGCTGGACACCGCAATCTGCCCAGGCCCTGCAGCGCTTTGCCGAGAACTGGCGGCTGCCGGTCGGTAATGCCTTTCGCTTTCAAGACACCTTTGACAATCACCACCCGCTGTATGCCGGGGATGTCGGTATTGGCCTGAACCCCAAGCTGGCTGCCCGCATCAAAGCCAGCGATCTGATCCTTGCCATCGGCCCGCGTTTGGGCGAAATGACCACCGGCAACTACACGCTGATCGAGGCACCGCGTCCGCAGCAAAAGCTGGTGCATATTCATGCCAGCGCGGAAGAGCTCAACCGCGTGTTCCAGGCCGACCTGGCCATCAATGCCACCATGAATGCTGCTGCGCGCTCGCTGGAGGTGCTCAGCGCCCCCGTGTCGGTGCCCTGGGAGGCGTGGAGCGCTTCAGCCAACGCAGACTACCTGGGGAACCTGGTGCCGCAAGCCCTGCCGGGTGAGATCGATATGCCGGCCATCGTTGGCTTGTTGCAAAAGCATTTGCCTGAAGATGCAGTGATGACCAATGGTGCAGGCAA
>CANIDW010000165.1 GCA_947466165.1 Comamonadaceae bacterium
ACCATTTTGCAGTCGCATGGTCACATCATGTCGGGTCGTCTGCGGCCGCTGGCGGTCAGCACGCTTCAGCGATCAGCCACTTTGCCGGACATACCCACCATGCAGGAAGCCGGCGTTAGCGGCTATGAGATGGCCGGCTGGTACGGCGTCATGGCGCCACGCGGCACGCCTGCGCCCATCGTTGACAAGCTCAACCGTGAGATGGTGCGCATCCTCAAGCTGCCAGAAACGCGCGAACGACTGGCCGGTGACGGCTCTGACCCCGTGGGCAGCACCCCGGCAGAGTTCGGCAACCATGTCAGCACCGAAGTCAAACGCTGGGCCAAACTGATCAAAGAACTGGATATCCGTTCGCAGTAAACGCCCGCACTGATTCTATTTTTTAACCATCCTCAATCGGACCACTTACATGAAAAAATTTGCCCTTTGGCTGGCCCTGGCCGCCAGCTGTGGCCTCAGTGCCCAGGCCCAAAACTACCCTACCAAGCCGATCCGCTTGATCGTGCCCTTCGCTCCCGGCGGCGGCAATGACACGGTGGCGCGCGCCATCGCGCAGCAGCTCACGACAGCCCTGGGCCAGTCTGTGGTGGTCGACAACAAGGCGGGCGCCGGCGGCATCATCGGCGCCGACCTGGCAGCCAAAGCGCCGGCGGACGGCTACACGCTGTTTCTGGGCGGCGTGGGCAGCCTGGCTGTGAACCCGCAGGTGATGGGCAAGAGCCCTTATGACCCGTTCAAGGATTTCGCCCCCATCATCCTCTTGGCCTCCGCGCCGTCGGTGGTTGCTGTGAATCTGGCGCAGCCCTTCAAAACCATTCAGGAAATGACGGCTTATGCCAAAGCCAATCCCAACAAGCTCAATTACGCCTCCAACGGCAACGGCAGTTCAGCCCACGTGGCGACGGTGCTGTATGAAAGCATGGCCGGCGTCGACATGGCGCACATTCCCTACAAAGGCCTGGCGCCGGCCATGACGGACCTGATGTCAGGTCAGGTGCAACTGATGTTCAGCTCGATGGTCGCCATCGTGCCGCAGATCAACAACGGCAAGTTCCGGGCGCTCGCCGTCACGGGCGCTAAGCGCTCGCCACTGCTGCCCAACGTGCCAACGCTGGCCGAGTCCGGGCTGGCCGGCTACGAGGCAGGCTCCTGGTATGGCTTGCTGGCCCCGGCCGGCACGCCTGCAGACATCATCCGCAAGATCAACCTGGAGTCGGCCAAGGCCTTGCGTCAGACCTCGGTGCGCGACTCCCTCACCGGCGAAGGCGCAGAAGTGGTGGGCGGTACGCCCGAAGACTTTGCGCGCCACATCAAGATAGAGCACACCCGCATCGGCAAAATGATCGCCGATGGCCGGCTGAAAATGAACTGAGCACATGCCTGCGCCTGCGGCTATGCGGGTTTGCACTGGATTGATTCGGTTCGTTTTTCCACTAACCTTACCATTTTGAACACCAAGGATGCACGCATGTTGAAATTGAACATCAACGGTAAAAGCCATGAAGTAGACGTCGAGCCCGAGATGCCCCTGCTGTGGGTACTTCGCGACCAGCTGGGCATGACAGGCACCAAGTTTGGCTGCGGCATTGCCCAGTGCGGTTCTTGCACAGTGCACCTCAATGGCGAGCCGGTGCGCTCGTGTTCCTACCCGGTGTCTGGCGCTGTGGGCCAACGCGTGGTGACGATTGAAGGCTTGTCGAAGGACGGCACACACCCCGTGCAAATGGCCTGGAAAGCGCTTGATGTACCGCAGTGTGGTTACTGCCAGTCCGGCCAGATCCTGGCGGCCACCACCTTGCTGCGCAAAAAACCCAAACCCACCGACGCCGACATTGACGAGGCCATGACCAACATCTGCCGCTGCGGTACCTACCAGCGCATACGCGCGGCCATCCACCTGGCCGCCAAAACCGGCAAAGGCGTGGGATCGGTGATCCACATGGTCAGCGATGCCGGAGACATTATCGAAACCACAACGGCCCAAGCCTGAAAGCAGCGCACATGAACATGCCGACAAACACCCGCTTGTCCCGCCGCGCCTTTGTGCTGTCCAGTGCCGCTGCCGGCACCGGCCTGGCACTGGGCTTTCACTTTCCTGCCGGCGCACAAAGTGCCGGCGCTGACACACCCGAGGTCAACGCCTGGGTGGTGGTGCAAACCGACGAAACCTGCATCATCCGTGTGGCCCGCGCCGAAATGGGCCAGGGCACCCACACCGGCCTGGCCCAGCTGGTGGCCGAAGAGCTCGACTGCGATTGGTCGCGCGTCAAAGTACAAATGGTCTCGCCCGGCCAGAACCTGGCACGCAAGCGCGTCTGGCGTGACATGTCCACCGGCGGCAGCCGGGGCATTCGCGGCTCGCAAGATTACATGCGCCAAGGCGGCGCTGCAGCACGCACCGTGCTCTTGCAAGCGGCTGCCAACCAGTGGGGCGTTGCGGTGGGCGAGGTCACTGTCAGCAAAGGCGTGATCACCCACACCGGCTCAGGCCGCAAGCTCAGCTACGGCAAGGTGGCCTCGGCCGCGGCCAAGCTGACACCGCCAGACCCTAAGACCCTGGTGCTGCGTGACCCGCGCCAATGGAAGCTTGCCGGCAAGCCCCTCAAGCGTGTGGACACCGATCTCAAGGTGATGGGCAAACAAAACTATGCCATCGACACCCGCCTGCCCGGCATGGTCTACGCAGCCATTCAGGCCAGCCCGGTGTTTGGCGGCAAGCTGGTCAGCTTTGACGCCTCCAAGCTCAAGGGCCGCAAAGGCATTCAGGGCGTCTACAAGGTAGACGACAACGCGGTGGCCGTGGTGGCTGACAACTGGTGGCGCGCCAAGATGGCGCTGCTGGACCTGCCCATCGTCTGGAACGAAGGCGCCAACGGCCAGGAAAGCAGCGCCACCATCGACGCCCGTCTCAAAGAAGGCCTGACCGCAACCAACAACGTGTTTGCCGACATCGACGTCGGCAACGCACCCCAGGTGATTGCCGGCGCAGCCAAACGTGTCGAGGCGGTTTACAGCACCCCCTTTGTCACTCACGCCTGCATGGAGCCCATGAACTGCACGGCGCTCATCACCGACTACCGTGCCGAGGTTTGGGTGGCCAGCCAGAATGCCGAGGCTTCCATGGCCGCCTTGTCGACCGCCAGCGGTTTGCCACTGGACAAATGCGAGGTCTATAACCACACCCTGGGCGGCGGTTTCGGCCGGCGCGGAGGAACTCAGGATTTTGTGCGCCAGGCTACTTTGCTGGGTATGCAAATGAAAGGCGTTCCCGTCAAGATGGTGTGGAGCCGCGAAGAAGACATGGCGCAAGACTACTACCGCCCTATCGGGCTGTGCAAGCTCGAAGCCGGTCTGGACGCACAGGGCAATCTGCTGGGCCTGCAACTGCGGGTGTCCGGCCAGTCGATCAACGCCTACCTGAGCCCGCAAAACATCAAGGACGGTAAAGACCTGCGCCAGTTGCAAGGCTACACGGCTGAGCCGAGTGACGCACAACTCGGTTACACCGTGCCAAGCCTGCGCACCGAGTACGCGATGCGCAACACGCATGTGCCGGTCGGCGCCTGGCGCGGTGTCAACACCAATCAGAACGGCCTGTACCTGGAGTGCTTCATGGAAGAGGTGGCTGCAGCGGCCGGCCGCGACCCGCTGGAGTTCCGCCGCGTGCTGATGCAAAAGCATCCCAAGCACCTGGCCGTGTTGAATGCCGCCGCAGACAAAGCCGGCTGGGGCAAACCATTGCCCGCCGGCGTGCACCGCGGTATTGCCCAGTTCATGGGTTATGGCAGTTATACCGCTGCGGTTGCAGAGGTCTCGGTCAAGGGTGACGAGGTCAAGGTGCTGCGCCTGGTGCTGTCTACCAACTGCGGCCATGCTGTCAACCCTGATCAAATTGCCGCTCAAGTCGAAGGCTCCGTGGCTTATGCGTTTGACACTTTGCAAAGCCAGTCCAGCGTGGCCAACGGGCGCATGGTCAATACCAACTTCGACAGCTATCCGATTGCCCGCTTACGCCAGTTGCCGCGCATTGAGACCGTGATCGCACCGACCTTTGATTTCTGGGGCGGCGTGGGCGAGCCCACCATCTGCGTGGTGGCGCCGGCCATCCTCAACGCCATCTTTGCCGCCACCGGCAAGCCGATGCGCAACCTGCCCCTGAAGAACCACGGCCTGCGCATTGTCTGAAGCTGCCCCCGCCTTGTCCCGCCGACAGGGCTTGGGCGGTCTGCTGGCCTGCGCGCTGCTGGCAGCAGGCCCCGCACGCGGTCAGGCACTGGCACCTACGTTGGACTTGTCCTTGCTCTACCGGCCGTTCACGGGCGACGCTGTTCCCAGCGAAGCGCGGGTGAAGGTGACCACGCCGCGGCTGGCTGACAACGGCTTCACGGTGCCACTGAGCGTGCGCATCGAAAGTCCCATGACGCAGGCTGACCATGTACAGCGCCTGGTGCTCTTGTCCAACCGCAATCCGCGGCCGGTGATCGCCGATTTTGATCTGGGCCCCTGGTCGGGTAAGGCCGAGATTGCTACACGCGTGCGGCTCAATGGTTCTCAGATCGTGATGGCGCTGGCCCAAACGTCTGACGGCCGCTGGTGGCAGGGCACGGCCGAGGTCGAGGTGACCGAGTCGGCCTGCATGGACGCCTCCTGACATGCTCGCCCGCATCCAGCTGTCTTCACCGGTGCGGCGCGGCCAGCCTATGGAAGTGCGCTTGCTGGTACAGCACCCCATGGAAACCGGTTTCCGTTTTGATGTGCTGGGCAACAGCGCCCCTAAAAACATCATCCACAGCCTGCACGCCAGCTACGGC
>CANIDW010000166.1 GCA_947466165.1 Comamonadaceae bacterium
CGCCGCGTAGTCTGCGCCGTGTACAAAGTCTTGGGTGATGACGCTGCTTTTCACGTTGCCATGATGGCGGCGGCTGATGCGCAAAATAGGTTTGTCGGTGCGCACGTCAAATTCGCCGGCGACGATGGCGTCTGGCAAATGCGTTTGCAAAGCGGCCGCCGATGCCACGGCAGCGTCCAGCGTATCCAAGTCCAGCGCCACACCGTCGGCCAGCGAGCGCAAGGCCTCCGCATCCATGAAGCCGCCCAGGCGGGCAATCACCGCCTCGGCAAACTGGTGTTTGCGCGCCAATTCAGCAAGGGTGTCACCACTGAGGGTCGTTCCGTTCGGGCCTCCTGTGAAGATACTGGCGTCTTTCAGTGCAATGCGCAGCAAGAAGCCGTCCAACGCGGCCGCGTCTTTGAGGTAAAGCTCTTCTTTGCCGGCCTTGACCTTGTACAACGGCGGCTGCGCAATGTAAATGTGGCCACGCTCCACCAGCTCAGGCATCTGACGGTAAAAGAAGGTGAGCAGCAATGTGCGGATATGCGCGCCGTCCACGTCGGCGTCTGTCATGATGATGATGCGGTGGTAGCGCAGTTTGGCCACGTTGAAATCATCGTTGCCGGTGCTGCCGCCGGCCTTACCGATGCCGGTGCCGAGCGCCGTGATCAGCGTCAGAATTTCATTGCTGGTGAGCAGTTTTTCATAGCGCGCTTTTTCAACGTTCAAAATCTTGCCGCGCAGCGGCAGGATGGCCTGGAACTTACGGTCTCGGCCTTGCTTGGCAGAGCCGCCGGCAGAGTCGCCCTCGACGATATAGATTTCGCACAGCGCCGGGTCTTTTTCCTGGCAGTCGGCCAACTTGCCGGGCAGGCCCATGCCGTCTAGCACGCCTTTGCGTCGCGTCATGTCGCGGGCTTTGCGGGCGGCTTCGCGGGCACGAGCAGCTTCAATGATCTTGCCGACAATGATCTTGGCGTCGTTAGGGCGCTCCTGCAGATAGTCATGCAAGAGCTTGCTGACAATGTCTTCGACCGGACCGCGAACTTCGCTGGAAACCAGTTTGTCTTTGGTCTGGCTGGAGAACTTGGGCTCAGGTACCTTGACGGAGAGTACGCAGCACAAGCCTTCGCGCATATCGTCACCAGTGACTTCTACCTTGGCTTTTTTTGCCAACTCACTGTCATCAATGTATTTGTTGATAACCCGCGTCATTGCGGCGCGCAAGCCGGTCAGGTGGGTACCGCCGTCACGCTGCGGAATATTGTTGGTGAAGCAAAGCACCTGCTCGCTGTAACCGCTGTTCCATTGCATGGCCACTTCAACGCCGATGTTGGTGCACTGATCACTTTGACGGT
Source organism: Comamonadaceae bacterium (assembly GCA_947466165.1). Lineage (GTDB taxonomy): Bacteria > Pseudomonadota > Gammaproteobacteria > Burkholderiales > Burkholderiaceae_C > Polaromonas. The sequence goes on from CANIDW010000166.1 coordinate 1,341, forward strand.
CACCCATTGCGTGAAAGATATTGGGGTGCAAGACGGTCTTGCCCTTGTTGGCAAAGTTCACAAAGCCTTTGACCCCGCCTGCGCCTGCGAAATCGTCTTCTTTGCCGGTGCGCTCGTCTTTGAGGCGGATCTTCACGCCGTTGTTCAAAAAGCTTAGTTCGCGCAAGCGTTTGCTCAAAATTTCGTAGTGGAAATCGTTGTTCTCTTTGAAGATGTCGGTGTCAGGCAAAAAATGAACTTCCGTGCCGCGCTTATCGGTGTCACCCATGACCTTCATGGGTGAGACTTCAACACCATTGATGTTTTCAAGAGTGCGGTTTTGCACAAAGCCCCTGGAAAACTCCATGGCGTGCACCTTGCCGTCACGGCGAATGGTCAGCCTGAGCATTTTGGACAGCGCATTGACGCAACTCACGCCTACACCATGCAAGCCACCGGAGACCTTGTAGCTGTTCTGATTGAACTTGCCGCCTGCATGCAATTCGGTCAATGCAATTTCTGCAGCAGACCGTTTAGGTTCGTGCTTGTCATCCATTTTGATGCCGGTCGGGATACCACGGCCGTTGTCTGTGACACTGACTGAGTTGTCAGCGTGAATGGTGACAACGATGTCATCGCAATGGCCAGCCAAAGCTTCGTCAATCGAGTTGTCCACCACCTCAAAAACCAGGTGATGCAAACCGGTGCCATCGGAGGTATCACCGATGTACATGCCGGGCCGTTTGCGTACAGCTTCCAAACCTTCGAGTATTTGAATGGCGCCTTCACCATAAGCTTCCGATGCCCCGGCCTGGTTGGTGTCGATCACCGGCTGATAGTTGGAACTGCCTACTTCACCAGCACCGGAGTGCACGTCAGCGGAGTTGTCTGGCGCTTGGTTTGGGTCGTCGTTAGGCTGGGTCTGTTCGGTCATAACTCACTTTCACTGATCTCTTTAAAAACCAAACCCGCGCCTAAGAGCTGGCGCGGGTGGCGTAGCAGGGCTTGGAGGCGCTTAAATGCGCATCGGCATCACAACGTACTTGAAGGCTGCGTCGTCGGGAATTGTCAGCAGCGCAGAGCTGTTGGAGTCCGCCAGTTCTATCTTGACCATGTCTTGTTCCATGTTCGTCAATGCATCAATCAGGTACGTCACGTTAAAACCAATCTCAATGGCATCACCGGCGTAATCAATGTCCAATTCGTCCACCGCTTCTTCCTGCTCAGCGTTGTTGGAAGCCACGCGCAAGGTACCTGGTTCAATGTTCAAGCGTACGCCCTTGAACTTTTCGCTGGTCAAAATAGCGGTGCGCTGCAAGCTTGCCAGCAAGGTGGTGCGGCCCAGGGTAATGATGTTTTTATGGTTTTTTGGAATCACGCGGTTGTAGTCCGGAAATTTGCCTTCAACCAACTTGGTGACAAATTCCATCCCTTCAAAGCTGAACTTAGCTTGGTTACCTGCAAACTGCATTTCAATAGCGCCCTCTTTGTCGCTCAAAAGTCGCTGCATCTCCAGCACTGTCTTGCGCGGCAAAATAACTTCTTGACGCGGCACTTCCACATCCAGCGTGGCTGAAGAAAAAGCCAGTCGATGACCATCGGTTGCCACCAGACTCAGCTGCTTGCCCTCGGCAACAAACAAAATGCCGTTGAGGTAATAACGAATGTCATGAACGGCCATAGCAAACGAGACCTGGCTGAGCAGTGCCTTCAAAGTTTTTTGCGGAACCGAAAAAACCGGCCCGAAGTTGGCAGCTTCTTGCACCAAAGGGAAGTCTTCCGCCGGCAAGCTTTGTAAAGTGAAGCGGCTCTTGCCGCCCTTGAGGATCAACTTGTTTTGACTCGACTCCAAGGAAACCGTCTGGTCCGAAGGCATGGTGCGCAAAATATCAATCAGCTTACGTGCACCCACCGTGGTGGTGAAGTTGCCGGCATCGCCGTCCAACACGGCGGAGGTGCGGATCTGAATTTCAAGATCGCTGGTGGTGAGTTGAATCTGTGATGCGGTTTTGCGAATCATCACATTGGCCAGAATGGGCAATGTGTGACGGCGCTCAACAATACCGGCGACTGACTGCAATGCAGACAGCACTTTTTCTTGAGTGGCTTTGAGAACGATCATGTCTTTGCTTTCTTAGCTTCTTAATTCTTTAATACAAATTAGTAGTAGTAGTAAGGGGTGCGACTTTCTGTGGATATCGCTATTTTCCCTTTTTTTATCAATGACTTGCAGATTGTTTAACTGTGTGTTGAACGCTTGAAGCCGGCGCCGTTAAAAATGAACAAGCTTCGAAAAATGACCAGCTCTGTGGATAAGTCATAACTTGTTAAACATCTTTCCCCAGCTTTTCATTTAAAAAATTCATCTCAATTATCAGCCTTTGAGTGTTTGCTCGAGCACGTGCAGCTGCTGGTTGAGCTCGGTCATCAGCTGCCGTTCAGCAGACATTTTGCGCACCGCATGAAGAACCGTGGTGTGGTCTCGACCGCCGAACAATTCGCCGATTTCGGGTAAGCTTTTTTGGGTCAGTTCTTTGGCCAGGTACATCGCGATCTGCCTGGGCCTGGCAATGCTGGCGGGCCGCTTTTTGGAATACATGTCCGCAACTTTGATCTTGTAGTAGTCAGCCACAGTTTTCTGGATATTTTCGACCGATATCTGCCGGTTTTGGATGGAAAGAAGATCACGCAACGCCTCACGAGCGAGCTGGATGGAGATCTCTTTTTGGTTAAACCGCGAATAAGCCAAAATTTTGCGCAAGGCGCCTTCGAGCTCCCGTACGTTAGATCGCACGTTTTTGGCGACAAAAAAGGCCACCTCTTCGGGCATCACTGCACCCTCAACGTCCGCCTTACGGATCAAAATGGCGACCCGCATTTCCAGCTCCGGCGGTTCTATGGCGACCGTCAAGCCTGAATCAAAGCGGGAGACCAGGCGCTCATGGATGTCGGTCAGGCCCTTTGGATAGGTGTCGCTGGTCATCACGATGTGTGATTTTTTGGTCAGCAGGGCTTCAAAAGCGTTAAAAAACTCTTCTTGTGTGCGGTCTTTGTTGGCAAAAAACTGGACATCGTCTATCAGCAGCAAATCCAGCGAGTGGTAGCGCTCTTTGAAGTCATCAAAAGTTTTGCGCTGGTAGGCCTTAACCACATCTGAGACAAACTGCTCTGCATGGATGTAGAGAACTTTGGCCGCCGGGTTGTCGGCCAGCAATTTATTGCCGATGGCGTGCACCAGGTGCGTTTTTCCCAAGCCGACGCCGCCATATATAAAGAGGGGGTTGTAAAGCTGGCCAAGGCTGCTGGCCACATGCATGGCCGCGGCACGGCCCATGCGGTTGGCGGTTCCCTCTATGAGCGTGTCAAAAGTCAGGGATGTGTTGAGTCGGTTTTTAAAGGGAGTGTTAAGCAGATCATCCCCAGAAACCAGTCCGGACGGCTCGGGCGCACCCAATATTTTGAAGTTTTGTGGAAGAGGCGTAG
>CANIDW010000167.1 GCA_947466165.1 Comamonadaceae bacterium
AAATCGGCTGCAATGATGTTTATGGCGCTAGCTGAATGATTCGCAGAAAGTTTATTCAGTGCATTCATTAAATTAAGTTGAGAACGTGAAACCAAAGTCACTTTCGCCCCCTCATTTAGAAAAGTCTCTGCGCAAGCAAGCCCAATTCCTTTGCTGCCGCCGGTAATTAATACGTGTTTATTTTTGAGGAATAGATCCATGGCTTTTTTCCTTAATTAAAATATATAGGCACGATATAGTTAAAAATATTGAATCAGTTGTTGCAGTGAATCTAATGGAAAGTGTACTTTAATTTTTGTAAATGCTTGGTAAGTACCGCCCGCATCACCAAATTATTAGACGATGCAAAAAAGCCAACGGGGGTTACATCGTTTCAAGCTTTTTTATAAGATTTGATTTGACACATGACGTGCCGCCAAGTATGCGAAAGTAAGCGCTGGACCCAGGGTGATGCCAGGCCCGGGGTAAGAACCCTCCATCACTGAAGCCATGTCATTGCCGCACGCATACAAGCCGGGAATAGGTGCGTCGTCAGGACCGAGCACGCGCGCGTGATCATCGGTGACGATGCCGGCGGACATCCCGAGGTCGGCGGGCCAAACCTTCACGGCATAGAAAGGCCCAGTTTGAATTGGGGCTACGCATGGATTTGGGGTCTGATCTGCATCGCCTAAATGGCGTTGGTAAGCGTTGCTTCCACGGCCAAATTCAGGGTCATTACCTTTGCTGGCATGCGTGTTGTAGTGTTCAACAGTCAAGCGCAGCGCATCGGGGGGGATTCCAAGCTGCGCCGCAAGATCATTAAAGTTAGTTGCGCGATTAAGGTAGCCGTCCTTGAGCGCAGCAGAAACAGACCAAGAAAAGGTGAAAGGTTTGATGCGCCCGAGCCCGTACTTCCAAAGAAAGCGACTGTCACACAGAAGAAAGGCGGGTACAGCCAGTTCTGCATTCGCGAGCTGGGCACGCACAAACTCATGGTAGGAAACAGCTTCATTGACAAAGCGTTTTCCATTGGAGCCGACTGCTATCAATCCCGGTTTTGATCGGTCGGTCACCGTGTGTGGGAAAACGCCTTGGCTGCCATCGCGCCGAGTGAAGGTAGACGCGGGCACCCAAAAAGCCCCCTCCTCTGTCAACGCGCTCAGCCGGCCACCCGCCCCCAAGGCCAAATGCGCTCCGCGTGCGGATGTTCCTGGCTTCACGGAAGCCGATAAAGTACCTGCAGCGGTAGGCACAAAGCGGGCCCGCAAGTCGCCACCGTGCGAAAGACCACCCGTGGAGAGAATAACGCCTTTGCGTGCCCGGATTAATTTCGTCACGCCCTGTGTTGAAACCTCAACCCCACAGATGCGTCCATCTTCATTGACGAGTCTTTCCACGGTGATACCGGTGCGCAAACAGACACCGAGCTGAAGAGTCGACTGCAGCAGTCGTCCAGCCAAAGCATTGCCAAGGTAAAGCGTGGTTCCCCGGCGAGCACTCAGCCGCTGTAGGGCATAGCGCGACAGTAAACCTGCCACATGCAGCGCCGAGCGCCAAGAACGAGTCATTCGTCGCAGGTGGGGAATGTCTTGCCGACTGATCATCATGCCGCCGATCAGCGTGAATTCGGGCAAAGGGGCGCGAAGTATATTGAACGCCGCCCCCAGAACCCTGGCGTCAAAGGGTTCCGGTTCCAGCACGCGGCCGCCCAGTGTGGCGCCGGGTAAATCAGGGTAATAGTCGGGGTAGGTGGAAACCGGCTGCAGACGAAGCGCAGTGTGGGCTTCCAAATACCGCACGGCTTCATCGCCATGCGAGAGAAAAGCATTCAATCGTTCTGGTGCGACGCATGGAACGGTTGCCGCAAGATAGGCCCGTGCCGCTTCGAGGCTGTCGGGGCGGTTGCCCGTGGCAGCTTTATGGTTCGCCGGAATCCAGACCATGCCGCCCGAAATAGCAGTGGTTCCCCCGACGACTGAGGCTTGCTCCAAAAGCAGTACCGAGCGCCCTTCTGCTGCTGCCACACAAGCGGCGGTCATGCCCGCTGCACCAGCGCCAACGACGATGACATCCCAAGTTTCCACATCATTCCTTTTTCGCAGTCACGTCAGATAGGACAGCGGATTAAATCAGGTTAACACCTTGCCAAATGCCCGACTGCGATAACTCAACAACGGTTTCCCTCAACTCTGTGCGAACTGCCGCCGCTGCCGGTGAGAGGCGTCCGGGGTCGACCGAATACAGGAAGTTGGAGCGTTTCATGCTCGCATCCGAAAATGCGAGGGTACGCCAGCCTACGCGCATCTGGCCCTCAAGGATGGCCACAGACATGGGTTTGATCGTGGCACCCATGCCATCACGCACACAACTCATCAACAGAGTCAGCGAATCAATTTCAGCTACAACATTCATGGGTAAGTTGCGTTGCTCGAACTCGGCTGTGATACGGCGGCGAAGACCATGAATACCGGTGGGAAGAATCAGCGGCAAAAGGGATACTTCCGCGCAGCTTAGATTTTTCCTAAATCTTGGAATCAGATCACTGCTGTCTGGCAGCATCACAAACAGCTCTTCTTCAACCAGGGGTTCAGAGGGCATTTCCGGTATTGCGTCATGGCCGAACAATATCGCCAAATCCAGCTGCGCCTGCCTCATCATTTGGCACAAATGACCGCTCATGCCTTCAACGACATTCAGAACAATGCCAGGGAACTTCTCGCGGACCCGGCGCATCAGTGGGGCGCCTACTGCACAAACTGTGGTGGATGCCAGTCCTACCGAAACCATGCCATGTATGGAGCCTGGCTCTTGGCGAGCAATTGAGAGCGCTTGGTCAAGTTGGCGCAACATGAACCGCGCATGCTGGTGAAGTGCTGCTCCATTCGCTGTGGGGGTGACGCCTTTTGCCGTCCTAATCAGTAGGGGTTTTCCCACCTCGGCCTCGAGCTTGGCAATGTGTTGACTCAATGAGGGTTGTGCAATGAACAGTTGTCGCGAGGCTTTAGCCAAGCTGCCGCACTCGACGATTCGAACAAAATACTTGAGCTGTCTTAAATCCACGTACAACTCCAATAGGTGAGTTTTAGGCCTATAAGAAATTCCTATAGCCAGTCTCTGAAAAAAAGATTTTACCTTTTGCTTGCTAAGTCATAGGATGCGTCAAAGCGGCCCCATATCTAAACCCAAGGAGACAACATGAAAAATTTCAAATTAGAAAAACTAGAAGACTCATTGAACCAGCGTCGCAAGATGCTCAAAACCGGTGCGCTTATAGCAAGCGGCGCGGTGTTGGGAATGCCAGGCGTTGTGGGGGCTCAAGCTGAAAAAATCAAGATTGGTCACCTGACCCCATTGACTGGATTTTTAGGCGCATTGGGTGAGTATGCTGTGATGGGTATCAAGATGGCGGCAGAGGAAATCAACGCCAGTGGCGGTGTGATGGGGCGCCAACTTGACGTCAGGAGTGAGGACTCGGTGAACCCGCAAGTGGCATCAACCAAAGCGCAGCGCATGATTGAGCGTGATGACGTGGCCGTGCTGATGGGTGAAATCAACTCGGCCTCTGCACTGACTATTTCCCAGGTTGCTGCTCGCAACAAGAAGCTATTCATGAGCATTGGTGCACGTTCCGATGCCCTACGCGGAAAAGACTGCAACCGTTACACATTTCACGTAGACATCCCAGTTACCGTGATGGTCAATGCGGCAGGTGAGGCGCTGGTACGAGAGGGCTTGGTCAAAGGCAAAAAAATCTATAGCTTGACCGCTGACTACCTGTTTGGTCATGACCTCTCAAAGCAAGCCAAGCGTTTCTTTGGAGCCAACGGCGGCAACCAAATTGGTGATGAGCTGGTAGCAACTGATGTGACGGACTTCAGTCCCTACTTGCTGAAAATACGGCAAGCTAGACCGGACATTGTTGCGACTAATCTGGCAGGCAATCAGGTCACCATCTTCGTCAAGCAGTATGCAGAATTTGGTCTGCCATACCCTGTCGCCGGATTCAACCTGAACACGGCAGACGCTTGGGCTGCGGGCGAAGGTAATTTGGGCGGTATCTGGCCTACCGTTTGGCACCACGAGATCAAGACGCCAGGCACGCAAACCTTTGTCGCCAACTTTACCAAGAAGTACGGCAAGATTCCTGAAAACCACGCATGGATCGAGTACATCTCGCTCAAGATAATGGCGCAAGCCATGAACGCCACCAAGTCCACTGACAGCGAGAAGTTGATTGCTTACTTTGAGTCGCAAGCCGAGTTCGATGTTCTCAAAGGGCGCAAGGCCTACTTCCGCTCATGGGACCATCAGTTGATGCAGGAGGCCTATCCATTCACCGTCAAGCCTAAGGGCCAGTCTAAGAACAAGCAGGACTTCTTACTGTTCGGTGAAGCGGTTCCCGGCCCAAACCAGCCGCTTGAACTCTTAGCGCCAACCAAGGCAGACAACACCTGCAAAATGTAATTTGGTATGACCGCGGCAGGTCATGGCTTTACGCCGTGGCCTGCACCTGGCTTCGCGTGTGCAGCACAGTCAACGCTTGGGTACCTTTTTCCCACTCTGGATAGTTATGGAACTAGTGTTTTTCCTGGAGCAGGTTGTCAATGGCCTGGTTCTGGGCGGTTATTACCTGTTGCTGGCACTTGGACTCTCTTTGATTTTCAGTGTTGGTGGCATCGTCAATTTGGCACACGGTGCTTTTTACGCGCTAGGTGCCTATGTCTCGCTAGAAGTCATCAGACACCTCGGCTTTAGCGCTAGCATCTTTATCACCCCACTACTTGTT
>CANIDW010000168.1 GCA_947466165.1 Comamonadaceae bacterium
ACCGGCAGCGTGGGCAGCAGGCCGTAGCCGATGAGCTTTTCAAACATGGCCAGGCCACTCAGGCCGGCCATGCGCACATCCAACAGCACGCAAGAAGGCTCGCGCACGCTGCCCGGCTGGCTGATGCGCGCGTCAAAGGCTTCGGCGCTGTCAAAGCATTCGCTGGTGAGCCGGCGCGAGCGCAGCAACCAGGCCAGCGCATCGCGCACACCCTGGTCGTCGTCAACGATGTAGACGGTGGCGTAGCTGCTGCTCATGTCGCGGTTCCGGTGGTCATGGAGCTTGCAGCATAAACCTGAGTGGACGCGAGTCGGGCCGCCGGATCGCCGGCCAGACTGGAGGGCAGTGTGAAGCTGAAAACCGTGCCGCCCGCCACTGCCGGGGCATGGCCCAGAAAGCCGCCATGCTGCTCTATCACCGTGCGGCACAGGCTCAGGCCCAAGCCCATGCCCTCCGCCTTGGTGGTGAAGAAGGGCGTAAAGAGTTTGTCGGCCACAGCTGCAGAAATACCCACGCCGTGGTCGGTCACCGAGAACATGACCCAAGGGGCGTCTGCCGGCGTGACGCGCAGGCTCAGTACGCGTTCGCTGGCGGACAGTGTGTTGGCTTCGCGCATGGCTTGCATGCCGTTACGGCAAAGGTTGAGCAAGACTTGTTCGACCATGGTGCGGTCACACAGCACGGCGCCACAGCTTTCGTCAACCTCCATCGCCACGCGTACATGCAGCTTGCGTGCCTGCAGGCTGACCAGCGGCATGATGGCGTCCAGCAATGCGCGAGGTGCGACGCACTCGCGCACCTGGTCACGGCGGCGCACAAAGTCGTGCACGCTTTTGATGACTTTGCCAGCGCGCTCAGCCTGTTCGCTGATGCGCCTGAGTGCCAGTTGCAGGTCAGCTGCCAGAGGTGCTGTGCTGGTGCCTGCGTCTTCCAGCAGATTCAAAGAGCCGGTGGCATAACTGGAGATGGCTGCCAGCGGTTGGTTTAACTCATGGCTCAGCAGCGAGGCCATCTCGCCGACCATGGCCAGACGCGCTGTGGCTTGCAGCCGGTCCTGGCTGGCGCGTGATATTTCTTCAACGCGGCGCTGCTCGCTGATGTCCAGGATGGCGCTCATCCAGCCAGTGTGTTTGCCGTTGGCGTTGATCAGCGGCGCTTCAATGATGAGCACCGGAAAGCGCGTGCCATCGCTGCGCATGAAGACCGACTCAAAACCGCTTTGCGGCAAACTGTTGCTGGCCAGCCGGATGGTTTGCCGGTCCTGGTAAACGCCGGCCAGCTCCGGCGGCCAGTAAGGGCTGGGAAAGCTGTGGTTCAGCAAGTCCTTGGCTTGAACGCCCACCATCTGGCAAAACGCCGGGTTGACGTAGGTGATGCGTCCTTCCAGGTCGCGCGCGCGCAAGCCGGTGACCAGCGAGTCTTCCATGGCTTTCCTGAAGGCCAGTGCGTCGGCCAGGTCATGCTCGACGCGCAGGCGCCGGCGTATATCGCGGCCCAGCAGCAGCAGCACCGCTATCAGCGCCAGCGCCAGGCTGCTGACCAGCGCAGTGAGCATGTTCGGGAAAAAGTCCGGCGAGCCTTTCCAGCTGTCCATGCGCAACACCAGGGTGGTGCCCGGTAAGTCCAGCAGTTGTTGCGCGTTGTAAAACCGGTTGCCCCGCACCGGCGTGCCGGTGATGGCCAGGCGCGTGCCGTCGGCTTCTGTGAAAGACAGGCCTTGCCCGCGCGTGAGCTGCGAGCCGGCCAGCTCCTTCAAAATTTCTTGCAGCGAGTAAGTCGCCAAGGTGTAGCCTGTGAGCCGGCCTTCCACTGCGTGGGGCAGGCACACGTCGATCAGTTCGAGCCCCAGGCCGTTGAATTGCGGCGTGAAGTAACTGCTGGAGTAGGCCGGCCCGCCGACCCGCATCGCGGTGTTGCAGGCCTGGGAGATTTCAAAATTAATCGTTTCACGGCCCATGCGCTCAAACACCGAGGCGCGGTAGGCCGATTCATAGAACTGGCCTAATTTCAGCGAGGGGTCGCGCCACTCCAGGCGAACGATTTCGCGGCGCTGGCGCAGCAGCTCCCCGGCTTGGGCGCGCCAGTCCATAGGCCTGCGCTCTACCCCCGGCAAGGCCTGCAGGCTCTGAATATTGCGCGTTAGCCCGGCGCGAATGTCGGTGACGATCTCCGCGGTGTCGCGTTCAAGCCGGCTTTGCACCATGCTGGCTTCGTAGCGTGCCGCCAGCCAAACCAGTGCACCCAGCATGGTCACCACCAGCGCCACCAACAAAACCCACAGTGTCCATCGGCGGTTCCATTTCAGCGAGGCGGGTAACCAGCGTGGGCGTGCGCTCAGCATCATGGTCGCGGGCTGGCGGGCGCATTGTTGCGCGGCTTGCGCTCGACCGGGGTGATTTGCGGGTCAGCCCATGCGCCGTCTATATGAAACTCTTGTGTGCTGGCTTCGATCAGGGGCTTGCGTAAAAAAAACTGCGCTAAAAAACTCCCCAGGCCCACGGCTGGATTGACCACCGAGGCGATCAGCGAAGCCGTGCCCGCATTGATCTCGGGCACCACCACCACCCGCAGGTCTTGTGTTTCGCGTGCAATATCGACCTTGCCTTCCATCAGCACGGCGGCATTCACGCCTTTCATCTGCAAGTTGTTGGTGCGCGCCTGGCCTTGTTCGATGGTGACGTCTCCGCGCACAAAGTCAAACGTAAAACCTTCGGAAAAAACGTCCCGGAAATCCAGCGTCAACCGGCGCGGCAGCGCCTGCAAGCTGAGCACGCCCAGCAGCTTGGCAATGCCGGGGTCTGCCTTGAGGAACTGCCCACTTTCAATGTTCACATTGAACTGCCCGTCCATGCTCGGGTAGTCCAGGCTCAGCGGCGAGCCCAGCCAGCCGACCTGCCCGTCCAGCCGGCCCTTACCGCGGCGGATCAATCCGTCCATGCCCAGGCGCTTGAGCAGCTCGCCCGAGTTGGCGATGTCCAGGCGGTAATTCATCTGTACACGGCGTCGCTCTTTGCCGTTGACGCTCGCCCAGTTGCCGTTGGCTGAAAACACGGCTTCAGGCATGGTCAGGTTGAGTTTGTTGAGCCGCCATTCGCGCAATCCGCCGGCCGCCGCACCCTGCACATTGCGGTTGACCGCATCCACCTCCAGCCGGCCGAATTTTTTCCCCTTGAGCTCAAAGTCGTCAACCACAATGTCCATGGCCGGCACTGCGCTGGGCTGGCCTTCGAGCAGGGTCTCGACGTCGCGCGCGGTGTTGGCAGCTAAATTCAGCCGCGCCAGCCGGGCGTAAACCCGTCCTCCTGCGGCACTGGCGCCAGTGCCGGGCGCACGGTATTCGGCGTAGCCGCTGAGTTCATCGGCATCCATGTTGGCGCGCCAGGTGACGCCCTCACGGGAGGCCCCGGCCACCAGATTTCGCAGCTGGTAGCCCTGCACACTGATGTCACTGGCGCGCAGCGCCATCACGCTGGGCAGGTAGCTGGCTTCTGCATCGCCTGCGCCCGGAGCGGCACTGGTTTGGATGCCGGCTTTGTTCATCACGCGCGACCAGGCGTCTAAGTCAACGCGTTGCAGTTTGACGTTGGCTGACACGCCGCTGGCAGGCAGGGCAGCGGCTTCGCCGGCGTCCAGCCCAAGGGCCAGGCTGCCACGCAGCACCCGGGCTTGGGCTGCGCTGAGGTCGCGCACATACAGCACGTTGGCCAGCCGGCCTAAGGTGAAAGAAATCTGGTCTTGCATTTTCTGACCCGGGGCCAGTGACTCACGCACCAGGGTTTGGTCAAATTGAAGGGGCAGTGCCTCGGCAGCGGCTTTGTTCAGCGGCGGAGGCAGGTTCAGTCCCAGTCCTTGCAGGCTGCTGCTGATGCTGAGCTCAGTGCGGCCACGCCTCAAACCCAGGCTGGCGATGTAAGGTGTGCTGCCGCTGGCATTGGCGGCCAGCGCGCTGATCAGGCCCAGCTCGCGGGCTTGCTGCAAACCTTCGGCGCTGACCGTGCCCTGGCCGCGAAAGAACAGGGGCGCTTCAACAGGCTCGACGTTGCGCCCGGCGGCGGATGGCGGGGCGGCCGCACGCAGGCCGCCTTCAAAGCGCAGTTCGCCGCCCAGCATGCGCGCCTGGGCGTTGCTCACACGAAAGCTTTTGTCGGTGAAAGTCACAGCGCCACGCAGATTGCCCAGGGACGGTATGCCCGGGCCGAACTGCAGGTCATTGCCCGGCAGCGTCAGGCTGCCCTGCAAGGTGGTCTGCACGGGATCTGCCAGAGGCAGTAGCAGGCGCATGGTGTAGTCGAGCTGCCCGGTGCCACTGCTTTGGCTCAGCGCATCGTTGAGCAACGCAGAGAGCGGGGAGTTGTTGACAAACTGCAGGCCCTGGGCCAGTGGCCCTTTGATGGCGGTGTTGACTTCCACCACAGGTTTGTTCAGGTCGGCAATGCTGGCGCTGCCGCGTGTCAGTTGCAAGCCGGACAGCCCCGCCACCCGACCCTGGGCCTGGCGCACTTCCATGCCCATGCGGTTAAAGACCAGCTCGCCTTGCAGCCCCGTGAGCGCCGGCCAGTTTTTATCTGCCGCGCCGGTTGTCATCGGTGGCACGTAAGCAAATTGCACATTGCTGGCCTTGGCGGTCACCAGAAACTCGCCTTGTTGCGGGTCGGCAAACGGCATTTTGCGCAAATCACCTTTGACCTTGAATTTCACTTCACGCAATTGGCCCAGCGTGACCGCATCCCGCACATAGCGTCG
>CANIDW010000169.1 GCA_947466165.1 Comamonadaceae bacterium
CTCCTGAGTGAAAATGATCGTTGGTGGGCTTGGGGCATGTTGCGCCAAGACCTGTGCAGTTTGCTTTAAATCTGGCGGCCAAGCTGTCAAACGCCTTTCAATTTGATTCAGTGATAACCCCTAGTGCCCCCGTTTTGTTGGTAGAAGACACGCCCGAGCTCTCGCTCTGGCTGGGCACCGCTTTGCGCCAGCTGGGTCTGCAGGTGGCGTTTGCGGCAGACGGCGAGTCGGCTGACGCCCAGTTGCAGGCGGGCCACCGTTTTAAGTTGGTGTTGTTGGACTTGAACCTGCCGGGGCGCGATGGTCTTTCGGTGCTGCAGGCGCTGCGCCAGCGGGCCGATGCGGTGCCGGTGATGATTTTGACCGCGCGTGCCAGCGTGGCCGACCGGGTGCTGGGTTTGAACGTGGGCGCCGACGACTACCTGCCCAAACCCTTTGAGCTCAGTGAGTTTGAGGCGCGTGTGCAGGCTTTGCTGCGCCGGCCCCGGCAAATGCAGTGGACGCAGTGGGGCGTGGGCCCGCTGCTGTGGGACGGGGATGACCAGCATTTTTTGTTGCATGAGCAGCCGCTGGCATTGACCCCGCGTGAGACTGCGGCGCTCAAAACCCTGCTGGAGTCTGCCCACCGCGTGGTGAGCAAAGAGCAGTTGCATGCGCGGGTGTTTTCAGACGCACCGGCCGAGCTGGACGCGGTGGAGGTGTTGATCTACCGCTTGCGCAAAAAAATCGAAATCCCTTTGCCGCCTGCCGGCGGTACGCCAGTACGACGCCTGCGCATCAACACCTTGCGCGGCCTGGGTTACATGCTCAGCGACAAAGACACGGCATGAGCGTCATCACCAGGCCACGCCAGCCATGAACTCTTTGCGCCAGCGCTTGCTGCTGCTGATTTTGCTGCCCTTGTTTGTGCTCATCGGGGTGGGTGCTTATGTGTCCTACGGGCGCGCTGTGGAGTCGGCCAACCAGGCTTATGACCGCTCTTTGTACCTGGCCGCGCGAACACTGGCTGAAGAGATACGCCTGGAAAACCAGAGCTTGCGCGTGGATGTGTTGCGGGCGGCGGGTTACTTGTTTGAAAACCATATCGGCTCGCGCCTGTTTTACAAAATTGAAGACGAGCAAGGCCGCACCCTGGCCGGTGATGCGGACCTGCCCTCGCCGGTAGCGCTGTCGCAAGAGGTGCAGTTTTTTTCGCTGGTGAGTTTTGAAGACGCTTTGTTACGTGGCCAGCCGGTGCGCCTGACCAGCTTGCGCCACGTGCTGGTGGACAGCCCCGGCACACCCGGGCAGGCGCCGGGCACCAAGCTGATCACGGTGCGGGTGGCCGAGACCCTGGAGGCCCGCCAGTTACTGACCCAGCACATCTTGCGTGACACGCTGGCCATTCAGGGTTTGCTGCTGCTGGTGACCATGGGCCTGGTGGGTTGGGGTATTCATGTAGCGATGCGGCCGCTGGAGGCTTTTCGACTGCAACTGGCCGCGCGTGATGAGTCTGACGCTTCGGCGATCACGCCGGCTTACAACACGCGTGAGCTGCAACCCTTGATTGACACGCTCAACAGCTATGTGCAGCGCCTGGGCCGTTTGATTGACATCCGCAAACGCTTTTTAGACAACGCTGCGCACCAGTTGCGCACGCCACTGACTGTGCTCAAAACGCAGCTGGCGCTGGCCGAGCGCCAGATTCCGGAGCCTGAAGCTAAGGCGGCGGTGCGTGCGGCTGTGCACACCACCGACAAGGCGGTACACCTGACCGAGCAACTGCTGGCGCTCACCCGGGCCGAACACGCCCCTGATATGGAGGTGCCGCAAAAGGTGGCGCTGGTGGCGCTGGCGCGCGAGGTGACGCAGTCCATGTGGCACCAGGCGCAGACCCATCAGCAAGACCTGGGTTTTGAAACCACCGTTGCTGAGAGTCAGGTGCTGGGCATGCCCTTGCTGGTGCAGGAGGCCTTGCGCAACCTGGTGGATAACGCGCTGGTGCATGCCGGTGACGGCGTGGCGGTGACGGTGCGGGTGGGTGCGGGCTGGCTGGAGGTTGAGGACGCGGGTGTGGGCATTTCGCCGCGCCACCAGCCCCATGTGTTTGAGCGCTTTTACCGGGCCGACGCGGCCGCATCGCGCGGCAGCGGCCTGGGTTTGGCCATCGTGCAGGAAATCGCCCGCCAGCACGGTGCAGCGCTGTCCTTGACCAGCCCGTGTGCTGATGGACGGGGTACCCGCATCCGTTTGCAGTGGCCGCCGGCCGGTATGGTTTAGTTGGCTGCGCCTTGGGCCAGGGCGTTGGCCCGGCTTTGTTCCAGCGCTGTGGCATCCGGCGCCGACTGGCTGGGCCAACCGCTGAGATGCTGCTCGCAAATACTGGCCAGGCCCTGAGCCCACTGGGGGCTGTCGTTCAGGCAGGCGATGTAGTGAAAACTCTCACCGCCGGCGTGCATAAAGGCTTCGCGGGCTTCGTCGTTGATTTCTTCCAGGGTTTCCAGACAGTCGCCGGTAAATCCCGGGCAAATGACGTCGACCTTTTTGACACCGGCTTCGGCCATGCGCACCAGCGTGGGTTCGGTGTAGGGCTGCAGCCATTTGGCTTTGCCAAAGCGGGACTGAAACGTCACGGTGTAGCGGTCTTTGGTCAGTCCCAGTGATTCGGCCAGCAGGCGGGCGGTTTTGTAGCACTCGCAGTGGTAGGGGTCACCCAGCTCAAGGGTACGTTGTGGCACGCCATGAAAGCTCATCACCAGTTGCTCGGCCTGACCGTGCAAGTCCCAATGGGCGCGCACCCGGGTGGCCAGCGCGGCGATGTAGCCGTTGTCGTCGTGGTAGTGGTTGATGAAGCGAAATTCTGGCAGGCGCCGGACTTTGGCAGCCCAGGTGTAGACCGCGTCAAACAAGCTGGCGGTGGTGGTGGCGCTGTACTGGGGGTAGGCCGGCACGATGAGCACGCGCGTGATGCCTTGGTCTTTGAAGACCTCGAGCTGGGAAGCGATGGACGGGTTGCCGTAGCGCATGGCGTAGCGTGTGGCCACGTGGTGGCCGCGCGCCTGCAGGGCTTGGCCGAGCAACTGGGACTGCTTGTCTGTCCAGACTTTCAGGGGCGAGCCTTCGGCCGTCCAGATGCTGGCGTATTTGGCGGCTGATTTTTTGGGGCGCAGGCGCAAGATGATGCCGTGCAGGATCAGCAACCAGATGGGGCGGGGAATCTCAACCACGCGCTGGTCGCTTAAAAATTCGGCCAGATAACGGCGCAGGGCCGGTGCGGTGGGTGCGTCGGGGGTGCCCAGGTTGCAGTACAGCACGCCGGTGCTGGCGCCGTTGGCAGGTGCCTTGCCGTGGCTGAATTCGGGTTCTTTGGAAAAGCTCATGTGGGATATTCTCCCACTACCTATGTTGAACCTTCGAAAAATCAGCGCCATTACTTTGGACCTGGACGACACCCTGTGGCCCATCTGGCCGACCATTGAGCGCGCCGAACAAGCCTTGCAGCACTACCTGCTGGGGCATGCCCCCCGTGCCAGTGCCCTGTTTGCCGACCCGGCGGCCCGGCTGGCGTTGCGCCACGAGGTGATGGCAGCGCAGCCCGAGCTGCTGCACCAGCTGAGCAACTTGCGGCTGGCGCAAATACGCCTGGCTCTGCTGCGTTCGGGCGAAGACAGCGCGCTGGCCGAGCCGGCTTTTGAGGTTTTTTTTGACGAGCGCAACCGTGTGACGCTGTTTGACGATGCGCTGCCCGCGTTGGCTTTTTTGTCGGCGCGCTTCCCTCTGGTGGCGCTGTCCAACGGCAACGCCGACTTGGCGCGTGTCGGCCTGGCGGCTTACTTCAAGGCCGGTTTAAGTGCCCAGGTGTTCGGTGTGGGCAAGCCGGACCGGCGTATTTTTGAGGCGGCCGCGCAGGCTGCCGGCGTACCCCCCGACGAGGTGCTGCACATTGGCGACGACGCCGAACTCGACGTGCTGGCCGCGCTGGCTTGCGGCATGCAGACGGCCTGGGTCAACCGCGAAGACAAGCTGTGGCCGCATGCGGCCGAGCCGCATGAAACAGTGCGCAGCCTGGCTGAGTTGACGGCCTTGTTTTAAGCTTGGCTATTTCCCTTAACTTGCAAGAAAGAACCCCTATGAGTTTGAAGATTCACGGTATTGCCGCGTCCCGCGCATCGCGCCCGCTGTGGGTGGCGCTTGAGTTGGGTCTGGCCTTTGAGCATGTGCCCTTGCACTACAAGGACGGTGCGACCCACACGCCCGAGTTTTTGGCGCTGAACCCGAACGGCCATATTCCGGTGCTGCAAGACGAGGGTGTGGTGGTGTGGGAGTCCATGGCCTGCGCCCTGTATTTGGCCGAGCATTACAAAGGCTCTGACGGTCTGAACCTGGCCGCCCAAACCAAAGCAGAAAGCGCAGAGATATTGCGCTGGACTTTCTGGGTTGTCACGGAGTGCGAAAAAGACGCGCTGACTATTTTGATGCACACCCTGGTGATGCCCGCAGACAGGCGCAAGCCCGAGCTGGCGGCAGAGGCGGCGCGCCGTTTGACAGGGCCGCTGCGCGTGATTGAGCAGCACCTGGCAGGCCAGAGCGCTGGCGCGGCTTACCTGGCGGGCGAGCGCTTCACCGTGGCCGACATCGCCGTGGCCTCGGTGCTGGCCTGGATCAAGCCGGCGCCTGAATTGCTGGCGGCTTGCCCGGCCACCGCCGCCTGGCTGGCGCGTTGTCTGGACAGACCGGCGCAATTGCAAGTGCGCGC
>CANIDW010000170.1 GCA_947466165.1 Comamonadaceae bacterium
GAAGACGTGGCCGACAACCTGTTCAACCCCGACCCTTACTACCAGCAAGGCGGTGACATGGTTCGCGTGGGCGGCATGAGCTACAGCTGCAACCCGGTGGCCGGCATGGGTCAGCGCATCACGGACATGCGCCTGAAGGGTCAGCCCATCGAGGCGGGTAAAAAATACAAGGTGGCCGGCTGGGCCCCGGTGGCTGAAGAGGCGCGCAACCAGGGCAACAAGCAAGTCTGGGAGGTGGTGGAGACCTGGCTCAAGACGCAGCCGGGCGGGCGCGTCAAGCCGCGCAAACTCAACACACCCAAGCTTTTGGGCGCTTTGCCGAACAAGGGCTATGTCGCCGCGTGAGCGTTTGAGCGTGTGAACAGCCACTGAAGCAAAGCGCATGCAAAGACGGAATTTACTGGCCTGTGGCGCCGCATTGGGCAGCGCGGCCTTGTGGCCCGATGCCAGGCTGCTGGCGCAACAGGCGCATGACTTCATTGAAGGTCCGCCTGTGGCCGACATCGCACCCAGGCAGTTGTCGGCGCATGTGTGGATGATTTTCTCGCCGGATGGATTTCCTACGCCGGAGAACCGCGGCATGATGTCCAACGTGATTTTCGTGCTCAGCTCCGTCGGGGTGGTGGTGCTGGACTCGGGCGCCTCGCTGCAAATTGGCGAGATGGCGATCCGCATGATCCGCAAGCTGAGCAACAAACCCGTGGTGGCAGTTTTCAACAGCCACTACCATGGCGACCACTGGTTGGGTAACCACGCTTTTGTCAAAAGCTTCGGTGACAAACTGCCGATTTATGCCTTGCAAGGCACCATCGACAAACTTCAGGGCACCGAGGCTAATCTCTGGCGCGGCCTCATGGAACGCTGGACCAACCAGTCCACCCTGGGCACCGAACTGGTCTTGCCCAACACCGCCGTGCGGCACGGCCAGGTCTTTACATTCGGTGATGTGAGTCTGCGCCTGCATCACCACGGCACAGCGCACACGCCCGCTGATTTGTGTGTGGAGGTGGTGCAGGATAAAGTGACATCGGTCGGCGACATCGCCATGGCCAACCGCATTGCCAACATGGAAGAAGGCTCTTACCCAGGCACGTTCAAATACTACCAAGCCCTGGCGGCGGCAACCGGCGAGCAACTCTGGGCCCCCGGCCACGGCGAGCCCGCCAAAGACTTGCTCAAGACTTATGGTGAGTTCATGGCCGGCATCTGGGAGCCCTGCCTTCAAGCCGTGAAAGACGGCCAGAGCGAAGCCGATGCCAAAGCCATGGTGCTGCAAGACCCGCGCGTCGTGAGCCGGGCCAAAACCATGCAGGGATTTGCCAACAACATCGGCAAGTACATCAGCCTGGCTTACCTCGAGGCCGAAAAAGAGGCTTTTTAAAACCGCCCGCTCAGCTGAGCTTTGCAGCGCTCCAGAAGGCACTCTGGCCGTAATGGTGCTTGAGAAAATCAATCCACAAACGCACACGCAGCGGCAAGTGCTTGCGCTGCGGAAACACCGCATAAATGCCGTTGGGCGGTGCGGCAAAGTCTTGAAGCACCTCGACCAGCCGCCCGGCGGCAATCTCGGCTTCCACCTCCCAGGTGCTGCGCCAGGCAATGCCGTAGCCGGCCAGGCACCAGTCATGCAAGACCTGCCCGTCCGAGCAGTCCAGCGGACCACCGGCTTTGAGGTGTTGTACCTCGGTCTTGCCGCCCGGATCTTTGAAAGCCCAGCCCCGTGTTTGCGAGGCATCGCTGGACAGCGTCAGGCAGTCAAAGCGCGCCAGATCACCGGGATGCTGCGGCGTGCCATGGCGCGCCAGGTAGGCCGGCGTGGCCACACACAGGCGGCGGTTGTCGGCCAGGCGCACGCTCACCAGGGATGAGTCCGGCATGTCGCCCACGCGCACCGCGCAGTCAAAGCCCTCGCCGGCCAGATCGATGACGCGGTCGCTCAGGTTCAGCGACATGGTGACGTCTGCGTGCTGCTCCCGAAAGCGCGTGATCAAGGGCGCGACATGACGACGGCCGAAGCCGGCCGGCGCGGTGATGCGCAAATGCCCGCTGGCTTTGACGCCGCCTGCCGAGACACTGGCCTCCGCATTGGCCATGTCGGCCAGCAGGCGTTGGCAGTCTTCTAAAAAAGCGCTGCCCTCGTGCGTCAGGCTGATACGGCGCGTGGTGCGCACCAAGAGTTTGACGCCGAGCCGGCCTTCGAGCGCGTCAATGCGCCTGCCCATGATGGCGGGCGCCACGCCGGCGGCATTGGCTGCCGCCGTCAAACTTCCGCGGGTGGCCACAGAGACAAAAGATTCGAGCTGCTTGAGTTTGTCCATGGCCGATTATGGACATTTTTAATAGCAATGAGTCTGATTTTTGCCAGACTCCATGCCCAAAGCTGAGCTTTAACAGGCCAAGCTAAAGAGCCGGTTCGTTTTCGACAGGTCCGGAGGGCCTGGGCCCGGCGAGCCAGCTGTTGGCCACGCCGCAGACGGCAATCATGGCAATCCCCAGCAAGGACCACCTGTCGGGCACTTGCGAAAACACCAGCCAACCGGCCAGCGTGGCAAATGCGATTTGAAAGTACAGGTAGGACGTGAGCGTGGCCGGACTGGCCAGGCTGTAGGCCAGGATCATGAGGTAATGCCCCAGCGTGCTCACCACGCCCAGCAGACAAACCATCACCCATAAACTGACGCCTACGGGCATTTCCCAGAAAAAAGGCAGGGCAAGGCTGGCCAGCAGGCTGGCTACCAAACCCGTTAAAAAATTCGTGGTGCCCGGGTCGTCATGGCGCATCAGGTAACTGGTGAGCAACTGAAAACCTGTGCTTATCAGCACCAGCGCCAGCGGCAGCAACATCACCCACTCAAAGTCGTGTTTGTCCGGCTGTATCACCATCAGCGCCCCGACCAGGCCGCCGGCCAACAACAACCAGCGCAAGCGGGACACCCGCTCGCCCATGGCGCGCACAGACACCAGCGTGATGACCATGGGCGTGAGCGTCAGGATCGCGGTGAACTCGGCAACCGGCATGTAGCGCAAGCTCAAAAATGCCAAGGAGGTTGACACTGTCAGCGACACGCCGCGCAAGACTTGCAACCAGGGGTGGCGGGTTTGAAACAAGCTGCGACCACGCCGCGGCAACAACACCGCAGCGGTGATGGTCATCTGAAACATGTAGCGAAACCACATGACCACCACCAAAGGCAGCAAAGCACCCAGGTACTTGACCATGCCATCAACGCCGGTGAAGCAGGCCATGGCCATGATCACCAGCAAGATGCCTTGTTGATCGCGACTCAGACGTGTCATCGGCGGGCCTGAGGGGTTGCCGGCAAGTTCGCTGCGCCGGGCTCAGTACTGCAGCCGTGCAACTCCGCGCAGCACATCAGGGGTGGTGGTGGGTAAATTGAAATACTCCAAGTAAGCAGGTATCTGCTCAAAGAGCATATCCGAGCCGACCTGCACCGGACATCCTCGCTGCTGGGCTGCGTTTAAAAAAGAGGTCATTTCGGTGCGCATGACCACCTCGCCTACAAAGGTGCCCGGCGCGATGCGCGACACATCCATGGGCAAGGGGTCGCCCTCGTTCATGCCCATGGGCGTGGCATTGACCACCAGCGCATGTCCGGTCGGGTCATTGCTGCCGGTATGTACCTGTAAGGCGGGATAGTGTTCGCGCAAGCGGCCGGCCAGCGCCTCAGCCGCAGCGGCGTTCACGTCAAACAAGCTGATGGCCGCAACGCCGGCTGCAGCCAAAGAAGCTGCAATGGCAGAACCCACACCGCCTGCGCCTGCCACCAGCACGCGTGCGCCTTGCAGCTTGACACCTTTGCGCAGCACGCCGCGCACAAAGCCCTCACCGTCAAACATATCGCCCTGCAACTGGCCCTGCGGCCCCAAGCGCACTGCATTGCAGGCGCCCGCAATGGCGGCTGCCGGCAAAACCTCGTCGACCAAAGACAGGGTGCTGACCTTGTGCGGCATGGTGATCAGCGCGCCACGGATATTGCTCAGCTTGAAGATGGCGCGCAGAAAGACCGGGTAGTCCTCTGCCTTGCAACCCATGGGCACCACCAGTGCATTGATCCCCTGCTGCTCAAAGTAGGGGTTGTAGATCATCGGCGCCTTGAAGGCATGTGTCGGGAATCCAATGTGGGCAATGACTTCGGTGTGGCCGTTGATGAGCATGAAGAGACGATAAAAATAAAGCTGATTTATTTGGCAGACTTGGCCGCCGACACCGCAGCGCGCAGCGCCAGCAGATAGCTGTCAACACCGAAGCCGCAGATCTGACCCTTGACGATTTCGGCAAACACTGACACGTGGCGAAAGGCTTCGCGGGCATGGATATTAGACATGTGCAGCTCAACGATAGGGCAGGTCAGGATGGCCAGCGCATCGCGAATGCCGTAGCTGTAATGCGTCCAGGCACCGGCGTTGATCAGCACCGCGTCCACGCCATCGGCGTAGCCCTTGTGAATACGCTCACACATGGCGCCTTCGCTATTGGTCTGAAAAGCTTCAATCGTGGTGCCCAGCTCTTTGCCCAGGCTGACCAGCGAGGCATTGATTTCGTCGAGCGTGATGGTGCCGTACTGCGCCGGATCGCGTTTGCCGAACATGTTGTGGTTGATACCGTGGAGCATGAGAATTTTCATGGGAGTCCCTTAGAGCTGGTTCGGTTGTGTCAAAGTAAAAGCAAATTAAATCGGGGTGGGGTCAAACACCTGCAA
>CANIDW010000171.1 GCA_947466165.1 Comamonadaceae bacterium
AGCGAAGAGATGTTGACAATCTTTCCGTACTTGCGAGGAACCATGTGTTTTGCAACCGACTGCCCGCAAAGAAAGGTACCTTTCATGTCCACATCAACGACGGCGTCCCAATCTTCTTCAGTCATTTCCAAAAATGGTGCGAAGCGGGTGATACCAGCGTTACAAACAAGAATATCAATCTTGCCGAAGACGTTGATGGCGGTGTCAACCAATCTGTCTACTTCCGACTTTTTTGAAATGTCGGCAGTGACAGCGATAGCATTTCTGCCCATTTGTTCTATTTCCGCAACGAGCGTTTCAAGTTTTGGCGCATTGAGGGCATTTGCGATGATATCCGCGCCTTCACGCGCAAGGGTTAGCGCAATTTCCCTGCCAATTCCTCTGGCAGCTCCGGTCACGAGCGCAACCTTGTCGTCCAACTTCCCCATACGAGATCCCCCTGTTTGTCGATCTATGCAATGCTCTGCCTGCCAATCGTGCCAACGGGCAGTTTGCAATTTTTAAGCGATTCCGGCCAGTTCTATATTCTGTATTCAGGGTAAGGTCGACTTACTAAAGATAAGTGGTCTTGAGGGTTAGTCAAAATATTGGTGTTGTTAAGAAGAACCGACTGGACGCCCTTGGGCATGGGGTGCATAGTTAGCACTCAAGGGAAGTTTTTAAATGCTTCTGTTGTGCAAATCGGATAACAAATGAACATTGAAAAAACTTTAAAGGTCGCCGTGATCACTGGCGCGGCCATCGGAATCGGTGCAGCGACCGCGCGCCGTTTGGCAGAAGCGGGAATGGTCTGTGTGTTGGTAGATCGCTCCCCTGAAGTTGCTCAGATTGCAGCCGACATATCTAAAAAAACTGGTTTACCAACCTATTCTTACGTTGTAGATCTGGCGGATGAGAATCAGACTGTGAACTTGGCTCAGCTTGTCCAAGCGCGGCTTGGGCGCGTTGATGTTTTGGTCAACAATGCAGGGATTCACCCCAAGCACCATGGCGGTAAATTTACGATCGAATCAATAGAAATGTTGCAATGGCAGCAAGTCTTGGCGATCAATTTAACAGCACCATTTCTACTTTCCAAAGCGGTGTTACCAGGAATGCGCAGTCGAGGTTGGGGGCGCATCATCAATCTTGCTTCTGCGGGCGGTCGAACAACCTCACCGGTGGTGAGTGCGCATTACTCTGCCAGCAAGGCAGGGATCATTGGATTTACTCGAACACTCGCACTGGAAGCAGCGCCACATGGCATTACCGCCAATTGCGTGTCCCCGGGGCCTATTGAAACCGCTATGTCAGGCGCATCATCACCTGAGGCCATCGCTGCGTTCACTGCAACGCTTCCTATGAAAAGATACGGAAAGCCGTCGGAGGTTGCCAGTGCCATTGCATTTTTAGCCTCCGACGAGGCATCATTTATCACCGGCGCCATTCTTGATGTGGCTGGTGGGCGCTTCATGCCCTAAGCGCCAGAAGTTGCCCAGTAAATTAATCGGCTTTGATCTTTGCTTCCCGGATGACTTTCCCCCATTTTTCTTGTTCGCTAAGTTGAAACTGCGTCATACGGGCAGGCGTTCCGCCGCCCGGCAAAGCGCCAAGTTCGGCCAAGCGTTTCACTATCGCTGGCTGTTTCAGAATTCTGTCCACCTCCGCGGACAATCGGTTGATGATGTCGGGGGGTGTTGCCGCCGGTGCGTAAAGTGCTTGCCATGCCACGACTTCAAAATCCGAGATATTTAGCGCCTCCTCCACTGTAGGTGCTTCCGGAAAATCGGCAAGGCGCTGTCGCGCTGTGGTAGCAAGCAGTTTCAGTCGCCCGCTTTTGATATAGGGCATAGCGCCGAGCAGAGCGGTGAACATAATTTGAACCTGGCCGGCAAGCAAATCAAGCATGGCCGGCCCATCACCCCGGTAAGGAATATGGGTAATAAATGTGCCAGTTCGCGACTTGAAGTATTCAGACGATATGTGGCCACTGTTGCCTGCTCCCGCAGATGCATAGTTCACCTTGCCCGGATACATTTTTAAATATTTAACGAGCTCGGGTAAGTTATTGACCGGTAGCGCGCTAGGGTTGATAACAATAACATTGGGTGTCATCGTGACCAGGCTGACTGCAGCAAAGTCTTTGTTAGCGTCATAAGGGAGCTTCTCGTGCAGACGGGGATTAATCCCCATCGTGCCTATGCTGCCCATCAAAAGGGTGTAGCCGTCAGCTGGCGCACGCATAGCATCGGTAATGCCCACAACGCCATGGGCACCGCCTTTGTTTTCCACAACGACAGATGTTTTGAGTGACTCTGTTAAGGCTTGTGCAAGGACCCGTGCTGCGATATCTGTTGCGCCACCAACTCCGAAAGGAACAATCATTCGTATTGGACGGCCCGTAGGCCAAGCTGCCTGGGATGTCGCCGAGCTTGAAGCGGCTAACAGCCCTGCATATAAAACCTGTCGACGTGTGAGTTTCATTAAGTTGTCTCCGTTTATTTGGTGTTACGCAGGCACTTTGTTGTCAACTCATTCCATGGGTGATCAACAGTCAGTCGATCGGGTTGCTAAATGCTAAATTTGCTTTTTATGACGAGTTTGATTTTTGAGCCTTGTTCCGTCAAGTCGGAATTTCTGCATACTCAGGTAATCAGGCTTTACCATGTTAAAGAGGACTATGTGTCCTGCCGCTTGAGTCCACAGATGGCAACAGGTCAGAACAACTTACCGTACGCAACAAAAAAAGCGACTCGACGCAAAGGTTGCGCTACATGAGAATTAAGGAAATACCCACTCTGCCCAATTAACTTATGCAAAGCAATCTTCCCCGCCAACCGCCGCTAGCGGGTGTGAAAGTTGTAGAGCTCGCGCATTTGATCGCGGGGCCATACTGTTGCCAAATGCTTGCTGATGAGGGGGCTACTGTTGTCAAAATTGAGCCTCCGGGTGGGGAACTGACGCGGCATCGTCAACCCGTTCGTAGCACTGAACAGGGAGATGTGACTGCTTATTACGCTTCATTGAATCGAAGTAAGCAAAGTGTTGTGCTCGACCTCAAGCATCCGGAGGGGGCTGAAATCATGCAGCGCCTGATTGAAGGCGCTGATGTTTTTGTGACCAACATGCGCGTGTCTGCACTGGAGCGTCTTGGGCTGCATCCAATCGAACTGCATAAACGGTTTCCCCGTCTGATCGTCGCTTGCATATCTGGATTTGGGATGGAAAATTCCGGAGAGTCAGCCGGTAGAGCAGGGCTTGCCATCGTCGCGGAAGCCCTGTCCGGTGCAACAGGTCTAACCAAAGACCAATCCGGCAACCCTGTTTGGTGCGGATTTGCTTTGGGAGATATCACTGCATCAGTGTCTGCGCACGCCGCAATTCTTCTGGCTCTGCGTGATAAGGATCGCTATGGCGTTGGCAAGCTGATTGATTTGGGGTTGGTGGAATGCATGCTACCCATGATTTCAGTTGCAATGGGGCGCGCACAGGTTCAGGAACAATTGGTATCGGACTTTGAAGGCTCGAATAGTTTTCACGGAATTCCTTATGGCGCATTTCCAGCTTCTGATGGTGCCGTCAGCATTGGCGTGAACCGCGATGATTTTTGGGGGCGATTCTGTATCGCCATGGGGCGACCTGAATTAGGCTGCGATCCCCGCTATGCAACGTATAGCGAACGCCTTAAGCGCCAGAAAGAGGTTCACGCTATAACCGAGGAATTCACCCGTTCACACACGCGCGCGCAGATTACCCAAAAACTGATTGATGTAGATGTTCCGGTTGCACCTATTCTTTCTATGGATGAGGTTGTTAAGGATAAATATCTTCTTGACCGTGGTGCATTGTGGAGTGTTGAAGATGGCGTCGGCGGTGTCTTTACATTACCCGCAAATACAGCGTGGTTTGAGAAGCCCGATAACACGCCTCGAATCCCGCGGCTTGGCGAGCATAATGAATCAGTGCTTACTGGGCAGCTTGGACTCACTGTTGATCAGGTAGCAAGACTTAAATCCGATGGAGCATTTGGTGTGCAAAATCCTGACGTAAAAAAAGCAGCAAGATTCAAGGCCACAGATGGAGCTTCCTCCTGATGCGCGGGTATGGTGGCAGTTCGGAGCCCTCTTCAACTGGCGTCCGGTTTGCAGTCAACACTTATTCCTACACATTAGATTTTCATGTCTCAGATTGCGTGAAACGACTTGCAGGCCAAGGATTTCGTGAATTTGAATTGATGATGTACCCGGGCCACCTTTGGCCTGCGCACACCAGCAAACTCCAGCGGCTGGAGCTAAAAGCGTATTTTGATGCTGAGGGCTTGAATGTCGGCACGCTCAATATGCCCAATTTAGATCTCAATATTGCAGCTGCCACCGATGAAATGCGAACTATGACGCTAGCCATCTTGCGGGATGTCGTGCGGCTTGCGGGTGACCTCGGTGCCAATGGAGTTGTTATTGGCACAGGTAAAGCCAACCCCTTGTTTCCCATGGAACGTCAAAAGATGGTGGACCACATGTACCAGGCTTTAGACACCTTGGTGCCATTGGCGCAGGAATGCGGCACTGCGATTTTTATTGAGAATATGCCCTTCAGCTTCTTGCCGCGAATTGATGAAATGCTGACTGCCATTGAGAACTATGCAGACCCCCGAATCGGTGTTGTCTACGACGTTGCCAACGGTCACTTTATGCGTGAAGACCCGTGCGATGGTTTGCGTGCTTGCGCCTCAAG
>CANIDW010000172.1 GCA_947466165.1 Comamonadaceae bacterium
CATAGGGCGCACCCTTGGCAAAACCCTCCATGCCGTCGCCAAACAGCAGGTGCACATTGGGCAGCCGGAAGTAACGCAGGTTTTCACGCGCCTTCTCATGCAAACCTCGCAAGCGCTCAATGCTGTAGACCTCAACGGCCAGGTGGCTGAGCACCGCCGCCTGGTAGCCGCAGCCGGTGCCGATCTCCAGCACCCGGCCTAAGCGGCCGTTGCGACCTTCACGCAATAACTCGAGCATGCGCGCCACCACATTGGGCTTGGAAATGGTTTGCCCCAGGCCGATCGGCAAGCTGGTGTCTTCATAAGCCTGGTTGGCCAGCGCGGTGTCTACGAAGCGATGCCTTTCCACCAGGCCCATGGCTGCCAGCACCTCGGCGTCTTGCAAGCCCTGCTTGGCCAGTTTGTCCACCATGCGGCTGCGAACGGTTTGAGAGTCCAGTCCGACACCGGAAGGCAGCGGCTTTTGCAAGCCCACCTGGGCGTTGCGGGCTTGCGCGGCGTTGGTCTGCCCAGACCGGGCAGGGTTGATGCTCTTGTTGGCAGAAGGAACGCCCGAATTGGCTGCCAGCTTGACCGGAAAGCCCGGACGCTTGGCGCGAGGGCCATCGCTCATAACTTGGCTTGCGACAGACGGGCGGCGGTCTGCGCCCAGAAAGGCAAGCGCTCGTGGTCCGTCAGGTCCACCTGCAGCGGCGTGATGGCCATGAAGCCCTGCTGCGCCGCATGGAAGTCGGTGCCCTCACCTTCATCCTTGGCCGGGCCGGCACTGCCTATCCAATACATGGTTTCGCCGCGCGGGCTGGTTTGGGTGATGACGCGTTCAGCGGCATGCCGGCGCCCCAGACGTGCGACTTTCACGCCCTTGATCTGTTCATCGGGCAGGTTCGGAATATTCACATTGAGCAACCAGGGCGCTTGCGTGGGCATCTGCCCGTCAGGCAGCACCTCCAGAGAAGCAGCCAGTTGCATCACCAGCTCACGGGCACGACGGGCTGCCACCTCAATGTGCGCCCAGCCTTTTTCGGTTTGCGAGAAAGCCAAAGCGGGGATGCCGAAGAGATAACCCTCCATGGCCGCGCCCACCGTGCCGGAGTAAATCGTGTCGTCGCCCATGTTGGCGCCGTTGTTGATACCCGAAACCACCAGGTCAGGCCGGTAACCGAGCAAGCCGGTCAGCGCGATGTGCACACAGTCCGCAGGCGTGCCGTTGACGAAACGAAAGCCGTTGGCAGCGGTATGCACGTACAAGGGGGAATGCAGGGTCAGCGCATTGCTTTTGGCGCTGTTGTTGATCTCAGGTGCCACAACCTCCACATCTGCAACCGTTTTGAGGGCTTCATACAAGGCCACGATCCCCGGGGCCTGGTAGCCGTCGTCGTTGCAAATGAGAATTTTCATGTCGCAATTCTACGGGCTGCCGTGCTGCAAGCAATGAAAGGCTGCATTTGAACAGACAAAAAAAAGCCCCTTGAAAGGGGCTTTTTTCAAAGGCAAAAGAAGGATTACTTCTTCTTTTCGTCTTTCTTGGCGCAAGCCTTGTCCTTTTCGTTTTCTTTCTTGGAGCAATCAACTTTCTTGTCGTCCATTTTGCCGCCAGCATGGCTGCCAGCAAAAGATGGAGCGCTAACCAGCATGAATGCGGAAACGATGGCAGTGAGAATGAATTTCATAGGGTCACCTTGGAATTGAATAAGTTTGAAAAACGTGGAGAATCAGCGCTTGACTCAAACCCCGGGCGTAGATTACCCGAATCTAAGACTGTTCATATTTTTAAAATGAATTTACGTATCAAAGAAACGACATTTTTTAACAGGGTTTTCACTGGTTTGTCATTGATTGCCGGGGCTTTCAGCCTTGCCAGCCTGGCTGTCGCCCAGGAGCGCTTCAAACCCGCGGAGGCGGCTGTGGTTCTGCCATCGTCGGTACATGCACAGGGTGCGCGGGACGGCTCGCTGCGCGCGCTGGACAAAGCCTGGCGCGCCCAGCCCAAGGACCTCGGCGTCTCTTTGGCCTTCGCCAGAGCGGTTTTCTCGACCGGTGTGCGCGAAGGCGACCTGCGCTGGTTCGGCTCAGCCAAAGCGGCTTTGGCGCCCTGGTGGCAAGCAAGTGAGCTGACTGCCGAAGGCTTATTTCTGCGGGGTCTGGTCAAACAGGGCTTTCATGATTTTGAGGGCGGCTTGCAGGACATTAATGCGGCCATTGCCAAAGAGCCGGCACGCCCTGAGTTCTGGTCCTGGCGCTTTGCCCTGCACTTGCTGCAAGCCGATATGACGGCAGCCCGGCAGGACTGCGAAGAAATGGCGCGATTGTTCGGCCCGCAAGAAGCTGGCGTGTACCGCGCCATCCTGCTGTATCGCACCGGTCAGGGGCAGGCAGCGGCTGAGATGCTACAAACACTGGTACGGGCACCTGAGATGCAAAACGCCTCATCGCAGGACTGGCTTGGCTTTCACCTGGGTGAAGCTTTGCGCGTAGCCGGCCAGCCGCAGCGGGCCATCGCTGTATGGGACAAGCAGCTCAAAGCCGGCCCGCAGTCGCATCTGCTGCGCTTGTCACTGGCCGAGTTGTTGAACCAGCAAGGCCAGTTCCGGCAGGCCAAACTGATTGCCAGCACCCCGGAGCCAAGCGACGCGCTGCTCATGCAAGCCCTGCTGGCCAGCCGCGGGCTGCAAGACGGCGAGCAAGCCAAACTGGCCGCGCTTCTCGATGCACGCTTTCAGTCGCAGGCCTTGCGACAAGAATCGCTGATCGAGCGCCCCAGATTGGTTTACCTCATAGGCTACGGCAAAGATCCGGCCGCCGGACTGGCACTGTCTGTAGACAACTGGAAGCTGCAAAAAGAGCCGCCGGACGCAGTGCTGTTCGCCCAGGCAGCGCTGGCAGCCAACCAGCCGCGTACCGCCGAGCCGGTGGTCAGCTGGGCCGAAAAAACCGCCTACACCGAACCGCAACTCAAGCTGCTGATCGGGCAACTCAAAGCGCATCCGCGCTGGACGGGCGGTGCCAAATAATGCGCGCATTTTTTCTAACCACTTTTCGGCAGCTGGCTCTGGCTGCGGCTGCAATCACGATGACGGGCAGCGCGCTCGCGCATTCAAGCAGCAACAGCTACCTGACCCTGAGCGCGCCCGCCCAGCAACTGATGCTGCGCGCCGACATCAACCTGCGCGACCTGGACCTGATTTTTGACCTGGACGAAAACCGTGACGGCCGCGTCACCTGGGGAGAAACTCAGGCCCGCAGCAGCGAGCTTGACGCCTGGCTGCGCCAGGGCATCGCCTTGAGTGAGTCGGGCAATGCCTGCACGCTGGGCCCGCTCGATCTGCAGGCCAGCGTGCATGCAGACGGCACTTACCTCAGCGCCGAATGGCCGGCCAACTGCCCGGGCCTTGTCGATGTGTCGCAAGCGCGCATCAAGCTTGGCTACAGCCTGATCTTTGCGCAGGACAATTTGCATCGCGCTATTGTGAAGGTGGACTTGCCGGACTTTCAAAGCAGCGCCATTCTCAGCCCCGACCGGCCCGAAACCCAGATGGCCAAGGCCGACAGCAGCCCCATCAAGGTGTTTGCCCACTACCTGGTTGAAGGCACCTGGCATATCTGGATCGGCATAGACCACATTGTCTTTTTGCTCAGTCTGCTGGTGCTGGCGCCGCTGCTGCCCTCGCGCCAGAATCTGACCCAGTGGCGCGCGGTCACCCAAGCCAGGCCGGCGGTGATGAACGTCCTGGCGGTGGTCACGGCATTCACACTGGCGCACTCCATCACGCTGGGCTTGTCGGTTTTAAAGTGGGTGGAACCATCGCCCGAACTGATCGAGCCGGCCATTGCCATATCGGTGGTGATCGCGGCCCTGAACAACCTGGTCGGCTGGAGCGCCTTGCGTCGCTGGCAACTGGCCTTTGTGTTTGGTCTGGTGCACGGCTTCGGCTTTGCCAATGTGCTGCTGGACTTGGGGCTGCCGGCCAGCTCACTGGCAGCGGCCTTGGGCGGTTTTAATGTTGGCGTTGAGCTCGGCCAGCTGGCCATCGTCGGAGTGTTTTTCCCTCTGGCCTGGCTGCTGCGCCACACCCTGTTTTACCGCTGGGTGGTGGTCATCGGCGGTTCGCTGGCGGTTGCGGTGACGGGCACGCTGTGGACGCTGGAGCGCACCGGGCTCTATAAGTTTTAAACGGGCGGCAAATCACACACCCCGGCAGCCGGCCGGTTGGCTTTCAACTGAAGGTTGAGAGCGACCCAGCACAGCATTGATTTGATTCGCATCGAGTTTGTCAAATCCGGTGTTGTGGCGCTCTGTGAGTGGCCCGCCGCCAGGCATCAATTCACCGCCCGCGCCATAGCCGATGGCTTTGAACTTCCACACCACGCCAATCAATTTGAGGTTACCCACGTGCAGGCCTTGCGCGTCCAGCACCTGGCACAGGCCCGCCTGCGCAGGCGACAGTGCCAGCGGGTAACTCACCAACGAGGACTTTGCATTCAAAGCGGTATTGGCGTTTTGAGTCGTAACATGCTTTTTTCAGCGGCCTTTGGCCTTGCGCCAGACGGCAAAGTCATCTTTGGACTGCTGCTGCGTTGGCGGGTACAGGCCAATCGTCGGGCGGCCCTTGAGCACTTCTTCGGTGACGAAATCTTCAAACGCCGTCATCTCGACCGCCTCGGCGGTAATCTCTTCAACCATGTGCGCAGGAATGACGACCACGCCTTCTC
>CANIDW010000173.1 GCA_947466165.1 Comamonadaceae bacterium
AATGTGCGCTTGCCTGAGGCTAAGCAGTTGATCCAAAAAGCGGTTGAACTGGCACCCAACGACCCCTACATCCGGGACAGTCTGGGCTGGGTTGAATTCCGGCTGGGCAACCTCGATGAGGCAGCCCGTCTTCTGAGCCATGCCTACAAAGACAGACCGGACCCGGAAATCGCTGCGCACCTGGGCGAAGTGCTCTGGCGTCTGGGCCAGCGCGAGCGTGCCCTGGCGGTATGGAAAGAAGGCCAGATGATGAATGCCGACAACGAGACGCTGCGCGAAACGCTACAACGCTTTGGCGTCAAACTCTAAAGCCTTGGCCGCCTGGATGCTGAGTCTGAGTTTTGCTGACACCGCGCCGCCGCAGCGCCGCAACTTGTGCCAGCGCATCGTCCTTACTGCCCTGCTGCTCAGCTTGAGCATGCTCACAGCCTGCATGCACACGCCGCGCACCCCCGCAGGTTCAGCGCAGGCTGAGTTCTGGTCCGGGCGACTGAGCCTGCAAGTGCACAGCGAGCCGGTCCAATACTTTAGCGCTGGCTTTGAGCTCAAAGGCAGCCCCGCGCAGGGTGAGCTGCTGCTCAGCAGTCCACTGGGCAATAACTTGCTGGCCGCCCGCTGGACCCCCCTGGAGGCCGTACTGGAAGAGGCCGGCAAAACCCGCAAATTCAGCAACATAGACGCGCTGATTGAGCAGTCCACAGGGGCAGCGCTGCCAGTAGCGGCCTTGTTTGACTGGCTGCATGGAAAGCCCGGCCAGCAGCAAGGCTGGACAGCTGATCTCGGGCAGCTGGCACAGGGGCGTATCAGCGCCCAACGCAGCAAGCCTTTGCCGCGCGCAGATCTGCGCATGGTGCTAGACAGACCAGCCCCCTGAAGCCCATGTCAGATTTAACCGTACGCGCCCCGCTCAAGGCCCTCTACGATGTGCCGGCACCGGCCAAACTCAACTTGTTTTTACACATTACGGGCCGGCGCGCCGACGCTTACCACCTGCTGCAGTCCGTGTTTATGCTGATCGACTGGTGTGACACGCTGCACTTTGAGCTGCGGCGCGACGGCGTGATTTCCCGCACCGACCTGGGGATGACCGTCAACCAGGATTTGCCCGCTGAAGACCTCAGCGTACGCGCTGCGCGCGCCTTGCAAGCGGCCACCGGCACCACCCTGGGGGTGCACATCAGCCTTGAAAAGCGGATTCCATCGCAAGCCGGTATGGGCGGCGGCTCGTCCGACGCCGCCAGCTGCCTGCTGGCTTTGCAACGCCTGTGGGGCCTGCGGCTGCCGCCCGCCAAGCTGATGGCGCTGGCGCTTTCCCTGGGGGCCGATGTGCCCTTTTTCCTGTGCGGCAGCCATGCCTGGGTAGAAGGCATCGGTGAGCTGATCACGCCGATCACTTTGCCAGCCGCCCGTTTCCTGGTGATTAAACCGGCGGCCGGGCTGTCAACACAGGCCATTTTTAGCTCTCCAGAGCTAAAACGTGACACCAAAACTGCTACAATGCTAGGCTTTGCTGCAAATGACAACGGCCGTGTTTACGGATTCGGCCGGAACGACTTGCAGCCGGTCGCCGAAAAGCTCTGCCCGCCGATGGTTCAGTCCCTGAACTGGCTTACGGAACAAGGTTTGCAAGGCCGAATGACCGGCTCTGGAAGTGCTGTTTTTGCACAAATGCCAAACGAAATGATGGTTTCAGACGCCCCGGGCGACTGGCAGATCAGGCAGTGCGGCAACCTGGAGGCGC
Organism: Comamonadaceae bacterium; assembly: GCA_947466165.1. Classification (GTDB taxonomy): domain Bacteria; phylum Pseudomonadota; class Gammaproteobacteria; order Burkholderiales; family Burkholderiaceae_C; genus Polaromonas. Next base: position 1,742 of record CANIDW010000173.1, read on the forward strand.
ATCCTCTGGCCGGTTGGTAAAATCCCGGCTCGAGAAAATGCTTCCTAGCGACGATTGATAGGTGTGTTGCTGAAGTCACGGGGCCGAGAGGTTGCCGGTCAACAGCAACAGTCCTGTGTAGGGGTGTCGCCAAGTTGGTTAAGGCACCGGATTTTGATTCCGGCATTCGCAGGTTCGAATCCTTCCACCCCTGCCAAATTTTTTGGCCCTTGCGACGGACTCCCACAACGGGTACGTGCCAGGGCCTTTTGTTCGGTGTCTTTGTTGAGCGGTTTTGAGATTGCCGGCGCGGCCACCAGGCGCATGCGCGGCATGTCAAGGCCATTTGCCAGAGCATTGAGCGCCATGTGTTTTTAGTGTGTTTTTTGCTTTTTCTTCGCTTTACTGCCAAACACCGCTGGACCCCTCATGCTTGCGCACAACCCCGACTTCATGGTTTTCACCGGCAATGCCAACCCGAGCATGGCCCAGGAAATTGCCCATCACCTGGGCATTTCATTGGGCGGTGCCCATGTCGGACGCTTTTCAGACGGTGAAGTCACCGTCGAAATTCACCAGAACGTGCGGGCCCGTGAAGTCTTTGTGGTGCAGTCCACCTGCGCTCCGACCAATGACAACCTGATGGAACTGCTGATCATGGTGGATGCGCTCAAACGCGCATCGGCCGAGCGCATTTCCGCCGTGATTCCTTATTTCGGCTATGCCCGCCAGGACCGCCGCCCGCGGTCGGCCCGCGTCCCCATCACCGCCAAGGTCGTAGCCAATATGCTGCAAACCGTGGGCGTGTCGCGCGTGCTGACCATGGACTTGCATGCCGACCAGATCCAGGGCTTTTTCGACATACCGGTTGACAACATTTACGCCTCCCCCGTTTTGCTGGGCGACCTGCGCCAGAAAAACTACACCGACCTGATGGTCGTCTCACCCGACGTGGGTGGTGTGGTGCGGGCGCGGGCGCTGGCCAAGCAATTGGGTTGCGACATGGCCATCATCGACAAGCGCCGGCCCAAGGCCAATGTGTCTGAAGTCATGCATGTCATTGGCGACATCGAAGGGCGCAATTGCGTCATCATGGACGACATGATCGACACGGCCGGCACACTGGTCAAGGCCGCCGAGGTTCTGAAGGAACGCGGGGCCAAAAAGGTTTACGCCTATTGCACACACCCGATTTTTTCGGGCCCTGCCATTGACCGCATTGCCAAAGGTGACGCACTCGACGAAGTGGTGGTGACCAACACCATCGCCTTGACTGACAACGCCTTAAGCTGCAAAAAAATCCGCCAACTCTCCGTGGCTCCGTTGATCGCCGAAACGATACAACGCATTGCCAAGGGAGAGTCGGTGATGAGTTTGTTCTCAGACCAAGACAACCTGTTTTGATCTGAGGCAAAAAGCTGGCGGCACCTTCGGGCACCGCCTTTTTACGTTACGAGGCTAGCTGGTCGCGGCATGCCTCTTTAGGAGTATTGATATGAAATTCGTCGCTTTTGAGCGCGCCATGCAGGGCACGGGTGCGAGCCGCCGTCTCCGCATCACCGGACGCACGCCCGGCATCGTTTACGGTGGCACTGGCCAGCCTTTGCTGATCGAGCTCGATCACAACGCGCTGTTCCACGCCATCAAGAAAGAATCTTTCCACGCGTCGATCCTCGATATGGAACTCGCCGGCAAGAGCCATAAAGTTTTGTTGCGTGATCTGCAGATGCACCCCTTCAAACAGCAGATCCTGCACATCGACTTCCAGCGCGTCGAAGCCACAACCCGCATGACTGTCAAAGTGCCGGTTCACTACAGCGGTGAAGAAAATTCACCGGCAGTCAAAGCCGAAGGTTGCCTGGTCAACCACGTGATGACTGAACTGACGATCTCCTGCTTCCCGGCGGACATTCCTGAGTTCATCGCCGTCGATCTGAGCGCCATGAAAAAAGGCTCGTCGCTGCACGTCAAAGACATCACCCTGCCAAAGGGCGTGAAATTTGTCGTTAAAGGCCAGGAAAACCCTGTGCTGGCCTCCGTTTCGGTGATCGTCGAAGAGGCTCCTGCCGAGGCAGCACCTGCTGCCGATGCCAAAGATCCCAAAGATGCCAAAGATGGCAAGGATGCCAAAGACGCCAAAGCACCGGCCAAAGCGCCTGCCAAGGCACCTGCAGCCAAGAAATAAGCAGCGGACAGCGGGTCCAACTTATGCCTTGATCGGCCCATATCCTCACCAGAGGGTATGGGCCGTTTTGTTGAGGCCTGCAGGCGTTACAGTCCTGCAAAGACTTATGGACCAACCGCGCACACGGAATTCATCGCTGCATGATCAAACTTTTTGTCGGCCTGGGCAACCCGGGTACTGAATACGAAGCCACCCGCCACAACGCCGGCTTCTGGTGGCTTGATGCATTGGCCCGCGAACTCAAGCTGAGCCTGGTGCCCGACAAGAGCTACCACGGCGTGGTGGCGCGCACCACCGTCAAAGGACAGACTCTGTGGTTGCTTGAGCCGCGTACCTTCATGAACCTGTCAGGCAAATCCGTTGCTGCGCTGGCCCGTTTTTTCAAGATCAAGCCCGAAGAAATTCTGGTGGCACATGACGAGCTCGACATCGTGCCCGGCCAGCTCAAGCTTAAATTTGGTGGCAGCCACGCCGGCCACAACGGCCTGCGCGACATTCACGCCCAGCTCGGCAGCGCCGACTACTGGCGCCTGCGCATCGGCGTGGGGCACCCTGGCGACAAATCCGAGGTGGTTAACTGGGTGCTGCAAAAGCCCTCGCAAGAGCACCGTGCGGCCATTGAAGACGCCCTGCCCCGCAGCCTGAAGGCGCTGCCTATGTTGATAGACGGAGAAATGGAAAAAGCCACCATGCTGATTCACACGCATGCGCCGGTACGACCCAAGCCGCCGCGCAAGCCCGAGCCTGCGCCCAATGCAGAACCGGGCCAGGCCGGCTCAGCCGACAAGCCCTGATCA
>CANIDW010000174.1 GCA_947466165.1 Comamonadaceae bacterium
ACCCGCCCGGGCGGCAAGAGCGTGGTTGATTTCGCCATCAAGCTGCCCGGGCGCAGTGACTCGGGCGAGCCGCTATGGCTGCCGATTGACGCGAAGTTTCCGAACGAAGACTACGAGCGCCTGCTCGATGCCCAGCAGCGCGCCGATGCACCCGCCGCTGAAGTGGCCGGCAAAGCGCTGGAGCTGCGCATCCGGCTCGAAGCCAAATCCATTGGCGACAAATACATTGAGCCGCCGTACACCACTGACTTTGCTATTTTGTTTTTGCCGACCGAGGGGCTGTACGCCGAAGTGTTGCGCCGCCCTGGCTTGATGGAGTCTTTGCAGCGCGAGCACCGCGTGGTGCTGGCCGGCCCCACCACTTTGTTGGCCATGCTCAATTCGCTGCAAATGGGTTTCAGGACGCTGGCGCTGGAAAAGCGCAGCAGCGAAGTCTGGCAGGTGCTGGGCGCCGTCAAAACCGAGTTCGGCAAGTTCGGCGAGGTGCTGGCCAAGGTCAAGTCGCAGACCGAGACGGTGCTCAACACCCTCAACAGCGCCGAGCAGCGCAGCCGTGTCATGGGCAAGGCCCTGCGCCAGGTTGAAGCCCTGCCTGAGACAGAGTCTGCCCGACTGATCCCCCTTACACCCCTGGACTCTGAAATTGACTGAGCCCGCCAACCAGGAGCTTCGCAGCGCGATGCATTCATGAGCCCTGAACTCGCGCGCATCATCCTGGCGCAAATTTGTCTGCATGCGTGCATGGCCGGTACCCGCATGGCCGCGCCTTTGCTGGCCTTGCGTGAAGGTTACAGCCCGGCGGCCGTGGGTGTTTTACTGGCGCTGTTTGCGCTCACCCAGGTTTTTTTAGCGTTGCCTTCGGGCCGTTACGCTGACCGCCACGGGCTCAAGCGGCCGGTGGGTTTTGGCATCATTGCGGCGGTGATTGGCGCCGGTGCGGCGGTGGCTTTCCCGGTGTTTCCGGTGCTGTGCCTGGCTGCATTGCTGACCGGGGGCGCCACCGGTGCCTCGGTGATTGCCCTGCAGCGCCACGTCGGCCGGGCAGCCAACGGCCCGCTGGAGCTGCGCAAAGTGTTTGGCTGGTTGTCGATAGGCCCGGCCCTGTCCAATTTCATTGGCCCTTTTTCGGCCGGTCTCTTGATCGACCACTTCGGCCCCACCCCGGGCAGTCTGCCGGGTTACCGCGCCGCCTTTTTGGTGATGGCCTTGTTGCCACTGCTGAGTTGGTGGCTGCTCAGGCGTGTGCAGGAATTGCCCCCCATCATTGCTGCGCCTGGAAGCCCGGTGCCCAAGGCCTGGGACTTGATGTCGAGCCCTGATTTTCGTCGACTCATGCTGGTCAATTGGCTCTTGTCTTCCTGCTGGGATGTGCACACCTTAGTGGTGCCGGTACTGGGTTTTGAGCGGGGCATACCCGCGTCTATGATCGGCACGATTCTGGGGGCCTTCGCGATCGCGGCAGCGGCCGTGCGCTTGATGTTGCCCTTGATCGCTAACCGTATTCGTGAATGGGCTTTGCTGTGCTCTGCCATGCTGATCACGGCGCTTTTGTTCGGCCTGTACCCTTTGATGCCCAATGCCTGGGCCATGGGTATCTGCTCAGTCTTGCTCGGCCTGGCACTGGGCCTCGTGCAACCCATGGTTATGAGTTTGCTGCACCAGTTGACACCCGATACCCGCCATGGTGAAGCTTTGGGTTTGCGCATGATGGCCATCAACACATCCAGTGTGGTCATGCCCGTGCTGTTTGGCACGGCCGGCGCAGTCATCGGCATTGCCGGTGTGTTCTGGTTTGCCGGTGCGGCGGTGGCCAGTGGTGCGCGCGCTGCCTGGCGTTTGCGCGAGAGTTTGCCCCTGGTCAGCCACTCAGGCTAAGGCGCTGCCCGGGTTCAAGGCGAGAGTGCGTAGAACTTGCAGATCGCGTCCCAGGCCTCTTGCGGTTCGTCCACATAAGTGAGCAAGTCCAGGTCTTCCGGTGAAATTGCACCTTCTTCGATCAAAACATCGAAGTTGAACAAGCGCTTCCAGTAACTGCTACCAAACAGCACGATAGGCACCGGCTTGGCTTTGCGCGTTTGCACCAGCGTGATGACTTCAAACAACTCGTCGAGCGTGCCGAATCCGCCCGGGAAAGCCACCAGCGCCTTGGCGCGCATCATGAAATGCATCTTGCGCAGTGCAAAGTAATGGAACTTGAAGTTCAGCGAAGGCGACACATAAGGGTTAGAGCTTTGTTCGTGCGGCAAGGCGATGTTCAGGCCCACATTGGGCATACCCATCTCATGCGCCCCCCGGTTAGCCGCTTCCATGATGCCGGGGCCGCCGCCGGTACAAATGTGCAACTGCTCTTTGGCAGGGCGGGCCTGACTGTATGCCGCCACCAGCCGGCTGAACAGCCTGGCCTGGTTGTAGTAGCCGGCATTGCGCACCTGCCGCTGGGCTTCAGCCAAGACTGCAGCATCGCTGCCTGCTTGGGCGGCAGCCAGCGCTTTTTCGGCCTGCTCGGGCGGCGCAAAGCGGGCGCTGCCAAACACCACGATGGTGTTCTCAATGCCCTGGGCATGTTGATCAACCTCGGGCTTGAGCATTTCAAGCTGCATGCGCAGGCCGCGGGTTTCGCGGCGCAGCAAAAATTCGGGGTCGGCAAAGGCCAGCCGGTAGGCGTCCGGGTGCAGGGTGTAGCCCTGGTTGGAGTGGGACTCGAGTTCCGCCCAGGCGTCAGCCAGGCGACTTTCAGAAAGGTCTTGTGTAGATTGCATAAAGCCATTGTGAACGAGCCCGGGTCGCTACACCATGAAAAAAGGCCCGCTGAGTTCTCAGAGGGCCTTTTTGCAAAAACGTCTCAAGCCAAGGGCCCGAGCGGCTTGCGTTTGCGGGATTAGACGCGCTTGCGGTACTCGCCGGTGCGGGTGTCGATCTCGACCACGTCGCCCTGGGCCACGAAGATCGGCACGCCGATTTCAAAGCCGGTAGCGATCTTGGCGGGCTTGAGCACCTTGCCTGAGGTATCTCCCTTGACGGCGGGCTCGGTCCAGGTGATTTCACGTTCAACGTTGGTCGGCAGCTCGACAGAAATCGCCTTGCCTTCGTAAAACACCACTTCCAGCTCCATGCCGTCTTGCAGGTAGTTGAGCGAGTCGCCCATGTTCTCGGCTTCGACTTCGTACTGGTTGTAGTCCGCGTCCATGCAGATGTACATCGGGTCGGCAAAGTAGGAGTAGGTGCAGTCTTTTTTGTCCAGAATGACCTGGTCAATCTTGTCGTCCGCCTTGAAGACGTTTTCTGTGCCGAAGCTGCCAATCAGGCTTTTGAGCTTCATGCGCACGGTGGCAGAGTTACGGCCGCCGCGGCTGTATTCGGTTTTTAGCACGACCATCGGGTCTTTGCCGTGCATGATGACGTTTCCGGCGCGGATTTCTTGAGCGATTTTCATAAAAATGTGAAGTTAGGGCCGCAGCGGGCGCTGCTTGAGTGATGCGGCAAGTTAGGGGTGCCATGCGTCTGTATGAACAGAGCGCTAATTTCCCGAAAGCCCTTGATTTTAGCGGTTTTTAGCCACGAACTTGAGCAAGCTGTCGCCAAGCGCGTCTTGCGCCAGCAGCCTGGCCCGGGCGGCGCGGGTCTGGCACCCCCAATCGGCCAGTGCGCCGGCATCCACCTCAGGCAGCGCCTGGCTGCTGTTGTTCCAGGCAGCATGAAAGCTTTGCGCAGCGCCTGTGAGCTGGTTTTGCTGCAAAAAAGCCGCCAGTTTGGGCAGGTGCGCGGCGTCTTGCTGCGGATAAATCTGCCACACAAAAGGCTTGCCCGTCCATAGCGCGCGCAGCACCGAGTCTTCGCCGCGCACAAAATTCATGTCGCAAGCCCACAGCAGCTTGTCATAGTCCTGCTGGCTCAGCCAGGGCAAGCAGGTGATGCGCAGACCAGCGCTGCCTGGCGGACAGTTTGTTTGAGCCATTGCCGCTTTGACAGCCTGTGCGCTGCGCCCGGGCGTGACCAGAAGCTCGACAGGCCGGCCGGCCAAGCCCCGGGCCGACCACTGACTCAGCAGCGCGGCCAGGGCCGCCGGCTCATAGCAAAGCATGGACACCCGCAGCGGCGAAGCGCTGCCCGGCGCCGCGCCCGGCAGTCCCAGGCTGTGCAACCAGCTTTCGGATTCCTTGGCTTCAAAAGCCGTCATGCGCTCAATCAGGCCCGCTTCGCGCAGCAAGCCGCCGGTTTGGGGGGTGAAGCCGGGATAAAAAAACCATTTTCTGTAACCGGCGGCCGGTCCGTGCTGCACCGGCGAGGGCAGGGCGTGGCTGCGTGCCACATAGGCTTCGGCCGACAGGTATTCGAGATTGAGCCAGCAGCGCCCGGCAACCGGACTGCTGTGGCCAGGCAGGGGCGCCGCCAGCCATGCACTGAGAAATTCCGGGGGTATCTCGCAGCCGAAGGCTTCTATCAGTACTTCCCCCGGATTGGCCGGCAGCAGGGCGGCCAGCGCGGCGGCGTCTGCGGCCCGGCCCCAGGGCAGCACCGTCACGCCAGGCGCGCCCAGCGGTGCCATCCAGCTCAGGGCAGACGCATCGTCCACCCACAGGCGCACCGCTTGCCCGCGGGCGGCCAGATCGGCGCTCAGGCGCCAGCTCACGCCAATGTCACCGAAGTTGTCGATGACTTTGCAAAAAATGTCCCATTGCAGGCGGCGATTCATCAC
>CANIDW010000175.1 GCA_947466165.1 Comamonadaceae bacterium
ATCGCTGCCTTTGCGCTGAGCGAGGCAGAGGCCGGCTCGGACGCGGGTGCGTTGCGCACGACTGCGGTACGTGATACCCGCGGCTGGACTTTGCAAGGCAGCAAGACATGGATCAGCAACGGCGACATGGCTGATTTTTATGTCACCTTTGCCAACACCACACCAGGCGCCGGCACGCGCGGCATGACCGCCTTCATCGTGGACGCGCCACGCGTCGGCCTTGACAGCAGCGAGCACATCGCGCTGATGGCGCCGCACCCTCTGGCCAGCCTGCGGTTCACAGATTGCGCCTTGAACGCAGACGCGCAGCTCGGCCCGCTCGATGGCGGCTTCAAGCTGGCGATGCAAACGCTGGATATTTTTCGCGCCTCGGTGGCTGCGGCGGCGCTGGGCATGGCGCGCCGCGCGCTGGCCGAAGCGGTGGCCCACGCTAAGGCCCGGCAGATGTTCGGCCAGCGGCTGGCCGACTTCCAGCTCACCCAGGCCAAGCTGGGTGAAATGGCGGCCCTGATTGACGCCGCCGCCCTGCTGACCTACCGCGCCGCCTGGATGCGCGACGCCCATGAGAGCGGCGCCACCCCGGACAGCAGCGGCAACGCCGGTCGTCAGGCGCGCAGCGTGGCCGCTGCCATGGCCAAGATGTGCGCCACCGAAAACGCCCAGCGTGTGATCGATATGGCGCTGCAAATGCACGGTGGTTTGGGTGTGAAGGTGGGCACCAAGGTCGAGAGCCTGTACCGCGACATCCGCTCGCTCCGTATTTACGAAGGCGCCACCGAAGTGCAGCAACTCATCATTGGAAAGGCCTTGCTCACACCATGACATCAAGAGCTTCAGCGCCCGCCTTGACCGCCTTTTCAGCCCAGACCGACCGCTTTGTGCATGAGCGTCTGCCCGGCGCTGACCAGTGGCCGCTGTTGATTTACGACGCACCTGAGCTGAAAATCCCCGCGCAGGCCAATCTGGTGGAGATGCTTTTGGCGCGTGCATCGCAGCAGGGCTGGTCGGCGCGGCCCTTTCTGCGCTCTGAACACGCCTTGCTGAGCTACGCCGAAGCCGGTGAACGCATCCGCCGCATTGCCCAGGTACTGACCGAAGACCACGGCCTGATGCCCGGTAACCGCGTGCTCTTGCGCGGTGGTAATTCGGTCAACATGGCGCTGGCTTGGCTGGGAGTTGTGCACGCCGGGCTGGTGGCGGTGACGACCATGCCGCTGCTGCGCGCCAAGGAGCTCGCAGAGGTCATTGTCAAAGCCGAGCCGGCCCTGGCCTTGTGCGATGGCAAGCTGCTGGCTGAACTGCAATTGGCGCAAGCCCAGCTGCCGCAGCTCAAGACCGTGATTACTTTTAACCAGCCGGACAATCCTGCGGGTCTGGAGGCGCTGGCCGCCGCCAAAAACGGCTTGGCTGCCGCCTGCCCGACTTCCGCTGACGATATCGCCATCCTGGCCTTCACTTCGGGTACCACGGGCTCGCCCAAGGCAGCCGTTCACACCCATCGCGACGTGCTGGCCTATTGCGAGACCTGGCCGCGCCACGTGCTGCGCGCCACGCCTGATGACATCGTCATGGGCTCGCCGCCGCTGGCTTTTACTTTCGGGCTGGGCGGCTTGCTGATCTTCCCGATGTGGGCCGGCGCCTCGGTCTTGTTTCCCGGCGTGCCTTACACGCCGCAGGCCATGGTGCAGCTGATGGCCGATGTCGGCGCCACCATCTGCTACACAGCGCCCACCTTTTACCGGCAGATGGCCGTGTTTGCGCGCGAAACGCCTCTGCCCCGGCTGCGCGTGTGCGTGAGCGCCGGCGAAGGCCTGCCCGACGCCACGCGCCAGCTCTGGAAAGAAGCCACCGGCATCGAGATGACCGACGGCATTGGTGCCACCGAAATGTTTCATATTTTCATTTCCTCGCCCCCGGAAGAAATGCGGCGCGGCGCCATCGGAAAAGTGGTGCCGGGCTACAGCGCCAAGGTGGTCGATGCCGAGGGTCGTGAGCTGCCGCGCGGCAGCATCGGCAAGCTGGCGGTGATGGGCCCGACCGGCTGCCGGTACATGCAGGACGAGCGCCAGGAAAAATACGTCAAGGCCGGCTGGAACTACCCGGGTGACGCCTTCATTCAAGACGAAGACGGTTATTTTTTCTTCCAAGCGCGCGACGACGACATGATTGTCACTTCAGGTTACAACGTCGGCGGTCCGGAGGTTGAGGACGCGCTACTCAAACACCCGGCTGTGGCCGAATGTGGCGTGATCGGCGTGACCGATGAAGAGCGCGGCATGGTGGTCAAGGCCTTTGTGGTGCTCAAGCCCGAGCAGCAAGCTGACGCGGCCATGGTCAAGACCCTGCAAGACCATGTCAAGGCCATGCTGGCACCATTTAAGTATCCGCGACAGATCGCATTTGTAACCGCATTGCCGCGCACCGATACGGGCAAACTGCAACGGTTCAAGCTTCGCCAGATCTGATTCCAGCCAAATTTTTCAAGCCATTAAAACCCCGCCAACCCGCTATGAAAACACTCACCCCCCCTGATTGGCTTGCGCCCAAAGGTTATGCCAATGGCGTCATGGCGCGTGGCAGCCTGATCTTTGTGGGCGGCCAGATCGGCTGGAACGCCCAACAGCAGTTTGAGAGCGATGACTTCATCTCCCAGACGCGCCAGGCCCTGCTCAATATCGTGGCCGTGCTGCGCGCCGGCGGCGCCGGACCAGAGCACATGGTGCGCATGACCTGGTACGTGATTGATCGCCATGAATACAGCGCCAGACTCAAAGAGTTGGGTGCGGTTTACCGCGAGGTCATCGGTAAAAACTTCCCGGCCATGAGCTGCGTCGAAGTCAGCGGCCTGGTTGAAGACCGCGCCAAGATCGAGATCGAAGTCACTGCCGTGTTGCCGGACTGAGCGCGGCAACGCTGGCCTGGCTTAATACGTTCAGCAGTTCATTCATGGATTGGCGTCTCACACTGCTCTGGCGCTGCTGCCACTGTCGTGCAAACAAACGCCAGGCTCCAGCCGATTGCAAGCTCATGCCGCCATAACGCAACTTAACCCAGCCACCTTTGGCCAATTTTTGTAAGCACTCAGAAAACAAAGTGCGCGAAACACCGCACACAGCTGCAATTTGATCTTGCGACAGGCTGATGTCTACCGTGTCTTCTGGCTGCGGCTTGAACTGCGCAGTAAAAGACTCCGGCTGATTCACTGCGAACTGCGCCAAACCCATGACGATGCGGAGCGGCATACCGCCAAGCCTCAGCAGGAGTTGCAGTTCTGTGTGTTGCCCCACCCGTCTGGCCAATAGCTGCAACATGAACCGTCTGAATTCCGGCTCCTCACGCAGCGCGTCCTCCAGGCAAGATTGCCGCATACCAATCAATTCGACCTGCGTCAGGCAGACATAACCCACTTGGGAGGCTTGCCCGCCAAGAAGGGCCTGTTCACCGAACCAGGCATGGGGGCCGTGCACTTGCAGCGGCATCATCCCGCCACGCACCATCGGTTCAGCGGCAGCAACAAAACCAGTCATGACGCAGTTCCAAGCCAGCACAGGCCGGCCTTTGCCCCAGATGATCTCGCCTGCCTCATAAGATCGGATTGACAGCAAAGGCAGCATTTTCAAAATGCGCTGCTCGCTCAAGTGCACATCGCGCAGCAGTTGCTTGGCAAATTGAGACACGTAGGCTTGCCTGCTATTTAAGAGTTATTTTTTATTATTTTAACTATCCGTTGCTTATTAAAGTATTCTAAATTTTCAGAATTCGTTTGTGCTGTGGCCGCTCTGTTTTGCCGGACTGACTGGGAGCGGAAACAAAAAAGCCCTCGGTTAAGAGGGCTTCGTTGACAAGCTTGGTGCTTGATTTTTGGTTGCGCGGGCAAGATTTGAACTTACGACCTTTGGGTTATGAGCCCAACGAGCTACCAGGCTGCTCCACCGCGCGGTATGTGATGATTGTAACGCTTATTCGGCCTTTGCGCCGTCAGTGGTGGCCTCTTCACTCACATCAGGACGATCGACCAGCTCGACCAGCGCCATCGGCGCGTTGTCACCTACGCGAAAGCCCATTTTCAGGATGCGTGTGTAGCCGCCAGGACGCGCTTTGTAGCGGGGGCCGAGTTCAGCGAAGAGCTTGACGACCATGTCGCGGTCACGCAGGCGGTCAAAAGCCAGACGCTTGTTGGCCAGGGTGGGCTCTTTGGCCAAGGTGATCATGGGCTCAACCACCCGGCGCAGTTCTTTGGCTTTTGGCAGCGTGGTCTTGATGGCCTCGTGCTGAATCAACGAGTTCATCATGTTGCGCAGCATCGCCAGGCGGTGTGAGCTGGTGCGGTTGAGTTTACGTAGTCCGTGTCCGTGTCGCATGTGCTTGTTTCCTTCCAGTTTTAATTCAAGCAGCCGTATCAGGTACTGCCCGTGCACTGCCCCGTTTGTCGGGGCCAATTTTTATGAGCGCTTGTCTAGGCCGGCGGGTGGCCAGCTTTCAAGGCGCATGCCCAAGGTCAGACCACGGGAAGCCAAAACTTCCTTGATCTCGTTGAGCGATTTGCGGCCCAGGTTCGGCGTCTTGAGAAGTTCGTTCTCTGTGCGCTGAATCAGGTCGCCAATGTAGTAAATATTTTCTGCTTTGAGGCAGTTGGCCGAACGCACGGTGAGCTCAAGCTCATCCACGGGGCGCAACAAAATCGG
>CANIDW010000176.1 GCA_947466165.1 Comamonadaceae bacterium
CCACCGGCTCTTCGACCTGGCGCTTGAGCCAGACAAAGCTCTTGTCTTCATTGCCCAGCTTGCTGCTCAGCTCTGTGAAAGGGATCTCCAGCAGCTGCGCCAGCTCTTTGAGCTGCGCCGGCGTGGCGTTGACGTCTTCCGGAATCGCCCAGATGCTGGCCGCCGGAATGTTGGAAGCCAGAATCAAACCATTGCGGTCCATGATGCGGCCGCGGCTGGCAGGCAGTTCCAGCGTGCGGACAAAACGCACCTCACCCTGACGCTGAAAAAATGCATTGCCGAAAATCTGCACATGCGCCGCCCGTGCCGCCAGCACCGCAAATCCCATTGCAATGGCCGCCACGATGAACTTGCTGCGCCAGACCGGCGTTTTGCTGGCCAGCAAGGGACTGGAGCTGTAACGTACGCTGCGGCTCATGGTTTCACCGGTGCAGGGGCCGCTGCCGAATCACGCAAGGCCACATACTGGGTGATTGCCGGTGTGGCCGGTTGCATCTTCAATTTTTCTTTGGCCAGTTTGTCCACCCGCATGGGCGTGGCCTGCGCGCGTTTTTCGGCCAGCGCACTTTCACTGTCCATCTCCAGCTTGCGCATTTGCAAAGCTGCTTTTTCGAGCTCCACAAACAGCCGGCGCGATTCGTACTGGGTGTGCACCAGGTACAGCGCACTCAACACCACCGCCACCAGCAGCAAGACATTGACCCGGATCATGCCGGCACTCCGGTGCGCTCTGCCAGTCGCATCACGGCACTGCGCGATCGCGGGTTTTCGGCGACTTCTGCGTCGGATGGTTTGACACGGCCCAAGGCATTCAGGCGCATGGCTTTGGGTGCGGCAAAAGGGGCGCGGCGATCGAACACCTCGCGCGAATGTTCGGCGATAAATTGCTTGACGATGCGGTCTTCCAAAGAATGAAAACTTATGACCACCAGCCGACCTCCGGTTTGAAGTACCTTGAGTGAAGCACTCAGCGCCTGTTGCAACTCTTCAAGCTCGGCGTTGATGAAAATCCGAAAAGCTTGAAATGTGCGCGTTGCAGGGTCCTTACCCGGCTCGCGGGTTTTGACCGCGCCAGCCACGACCTCGGCCAGTTCAGCGGTGCTTCCAAGAGGGCCCCGCTCCTGCCGCCGACGATCAATCGCCTTTGCAATCTGCCCAGCAAACCGTTCTTCGCCATAGTCACGAATGACCTCCGTCATGCTCTCGATGGATGCGTCGGCCAGCCACTGGGCCACACTCTGGCCACGCGTGGTGTCCATGCGCATGTCCAGCGGGCCGTTGCCACGAAATGAAAATCCGCGCGCCGCGTTGTCGATCTGCGGCGAGCTCACACCCAGGTCCATCAATATGCCTGCGGCGCTGCCTGCAGGCAGTTGAGCCATGTGACTGAAGCTCTCGTGGCGAATCGCAAAACGTGCGTCGGCAATGCTGGCAGCCTCGGCCATTGCATCGAGGTCTTTGTCGAAGGCCGTCAGCCTGCCCTGCGCCGAGAGTTGCGACAGGATCAGCCGCGAGTGACCACCACGACCGAAGGTCGCGTCGATGTAATGCCCGTCGGGGTTGAGATGCAGCGCCTGGACTGCTTCGTTCAACAAGACGGTGCGGTGTGTCCATGTGTCTGGCACCGTCATCGATCAGAACGAAAAGTCCTTGAAGACGTCCGGCATGTCGCCTTTCATCTGCTCGGCTTCGTGGGCCGCATAAGTGGCGGCATCCCACAATTCAAAATAACTGCCCATCCCGAGCAGCACCGTGTCTTTGCTGATGCCGGCAGCCGCACGCAACTCCGGCGAGACCAGCACGCGGCCGGTGGCGTCGAGTTCAACGTCCATGGCGTTGCCCAGAAAAATACGTTTCCACCACTGCGCCTGCATGGGCAGCGAGGCAATGCGCTCGCGGAATTTTTCCCACTCGTTGCGGGGGAAAATCATCAAGCAACCATGTGGATGTTTGGTGATGGTGATCTGACTGGCCGCAGTGGCGCTGAGCACATCGCGATGCCGCGTCGGCACCGACAAGCGACCCTTGGCATCGAGAACAATGGAAGAAGCACCTTGAAACACGGATTCAGACCTTTGAAAACACTTTTAACCACAAAAATGCACTTTTCCCCACTTTAGCAGGAATATCTGCCAAAGCAAATGCCTTTGGGTAGTTTTTTTCAATGAAATCAATGACTTAGAGCGATCTTCCAGATAATTTATAAAATAAAGTTGTTCAAAATTAAGCACTTAGCGCGGGCTGTGAAAGTGCTTTCTCAGGGTGTAGACGCCAACCGTGCTGCGCCGGCTTGAATGCTCAGGCGAAAGCCGCAGGACAAGCGCGCTCAGGCAGCAGGCGTGAAACCCTTGCATGCGGCTTAAAGCGCATGCTGGGGCAAGCTGGGGTTGGGGATCGAAAAAGCCGCAGGACACTGACGCCGTCATGGGAAGGCCGGCGCGCAGCGACAGGGCAGACATGTGCGAAGGGGATCGTGGCAGATACCCCGGGGAGCGCCATGCGCCCGCTCAGCGCACGTGCGCAGCGCTCACAAGGTCAGTCACCAAACATTTTTTGCTTGAGCTCGCGGCGCTGCTGCGCCTCCAGGGACAAGCTGGCGGTGGGGCGGGCGATCAAGCGGCCGACACCAATGGCCTCGCCGGTTTCGTCGCAGTAACCGTAGTCACCGGCGTCGATGCGGCCGATGGACTGTTCGATTTTCTTGAGCAGCTTGCGCTCGCGGTCACGCGTGCGCAACTCCAGGGCATGCTCCTCCTCGATGGTGGCACGGTCAGCCGGATCCGGAACAACGACCGTGTCTTCGCGCAAGTTTTCTGTGGTCTGGCCGGCGCTGGCATGGATTTCCTGCTTGAGCAGAGACAGCTTGTGGCGAAAAAAAGCCAGCTGCTTGTCGTTCATGTACTCGGAATCCGGCATGGCCTTGACTTCTGCATCGCTCAGCGCCGAGGCGTCTTTGCTTTTCCAGTTATTGGCAAGTTTCGGGTCTTTTTTTGCAGCGACATGCGGTGGCGGCGAGATCACGCGCTCTGTGATGGTCGAGTAACTGGCCTTCGCTGCATCGGGCGCATGGGTAGGCACCATGGGAGCGGGCGGCGGCATGTGGGCAGTAGCGCGGGCGGAGCTGCGGCGGCCAGGTTTGAGTGCGGGAGGAGGCGTGAGCATGTTGGCTTTGGCAGTGGGGGTGGGCGGCACAGGCGCAGGCGGCATGGTCTTGGCTTTCGCAGAAGCGGGTCCAGATTTGCCGACCGCAGACTTGACAGGCGACTTGGGAGCCGCCGCCGGCCGGGCGGGTTTGGAAGCTGCCTTGGCCGCTGCTTTGGGCGCAGCTTTGACAGAAGATGTTTTGGCTTTGAGCGCCGGCTTGGCTTTGCCCACAGGCTTGGCTTTGGCTGCGGGTTTGTTTTTCACGGCCACTTTGGTTTTGACAACAGCCTTGGCTTTGCTCACAGGCTTGGATTTGACTGCCGGTTTGGTCTTCACAGCAACTTTGGATTTAGCTAAAGGCTTGGCTTTGGCAACAGGCTTGGTTTTGGCTGCTGTTTTGGTTTTCACAAGCACTTTGGTTTTGACCGCGGGCTTGGCTTTGCCAACAGGCTTGCCGGCGGCTTTGGCTGCGGGCTTTGCAAGGGGTTTGGCTTTGGCCACCGTTTTGAGCGGGGCTTTGACGGGTTTCTTCAGAGCGACTTTCTTGACGACAGCCTTGGCCGGCGCAGGCTTGCGGGCGGGGACCTTGGCCTTGGCGGCTTTGCCGGCTGGCTTGACGCTCGCCTTCGCGTTTGTCTTGTTTTTCTTGGCGGTGGCTTTCACTGCTTGTCTCCTCTGGGCACTGGCCTGTGGGGTGAACCTCGAAGGCCTCTCGCCCGGACAGGCAATGAGGCCGGCTTGTTGGATCGGCGCGCGATTCTAGCGGGTGGGGCTGACTGCAAGGCAGCGCAGGGGCCAAAGTTGCAAAAAAAGAACGAAAACAAAGGCATCAGGGCTAAAACAGACGCGCCAGAGCACTTTCGCGGCAAGTGGGAGAGCCTAACTCAAACCAGGCTTTGCTCCAGACCTTGCAGAAAAATATCTTTGGGCAGATCAATCCCGATGAAAACCATCTTGCTGGTCCGCAGCTCGCCCGCCGCCCAGGCAGGACCTAGATCGCTGCCCATCAGCTGGTGCACGCCCTGAAAAATAACTTTGCGCTCTGTGCCTTCCATGTTCAGCACGCCTTTGTAGCGCAGCATGCGCGGGCCGTAAATGTTGACGATGGCGCCCAGAAAGTCTTCGAGCTTGGCCGGGCTGAAGGCGCGGTCTGAGCGGAACACAAAGCTTTTCACATCGTCATCGTGGTGATGGTGATGCCCGCCCTCGCCCTCTTGAGCATGTGAAGGATGGTCGCAATGCTCGCCGTGTACATGGTCGTGGTCGTGGTCGTGACCGGCGTGGTCGTGCGCATCGTCTTTCAAAAATTCGGGGTCAATGTCGAGCTTGGCGTTGAGGTTAAAGCCGCGCAAGTCAAACACCTCGCTCAGCGCTACTTCGCCGAAATGCACGGCCCGCTGCGGTGCGCGCGGGTTCATGTGCGTCAGGCGATGCATCAGCGCCTGCACTTCGTCGCCATTCACCAGGTCGGTTTTGCTGATGAAGATCTGGTCGGCAAAGCCGATTTGCCTGCGCGCTTCCTGCCG
>CANIDW010000177.1 GCA_947466165.1 Comamonadaceae bacterium
AAGTTTTAGAAAGCGAACCATGACCATTAAACAGATCCGCAACATTGCCATCATTGCCCACGTTGACCATGGCAAAACCACCATGGTCGACCAACTGCTTCGCCAGTCCGGCACTTTTGCAGAGCACGAAAAAGTGGTTGACACTGTGATGGACAACAACGCCATTGAAAAAGAGCGTGGCATCACGATTCTGGCTAAAAACTGCGCTGTGACCTGGGAAGGCACACACATCAACATCGTTGACACACCCGGCCACGCCGACTTCGGCGGTGAGGTCGAGCGCGCGCTGTCGATGGTGGACGGTGTGGTGCTGTTGATCGACGCCCAGGAAGGCCCCATGCCACAAACGCGCTTCGTGACCAAGAAGGCCTTGGCCCTGGGTCTCAAACCCATTTTGGTAGTCAACAAGGTCGACAAGCCCGGTGCCCGCCCTGACTTCGTGGTCAACGCTGCGTTTGATTTGTTCGACAAATTGGGCGCGACAGACGAACAGCTCGACTTCCCAGTGGTTTATGCATCGGGCATCAACGGCTGGTCTTCGATGGAAGAGGGCGCGCCCGGTGAGCAGTGGGGCCCCGACATGTCGGCCCTGTTCAACACCGTGCTCAATCACGTGCCGGCCCAAAAAGGTGACCCGGAAGCACCCTTGCAACTGCAGATTTCTGCGCTGGATTTCTCGACTTTTGTCGGTCGCATCGGCGTTGGCCGTATCAGCCAGGGCACGATCAAGCCCATGATGGACGTGGTGGTGATGGAAGGTCCGGACGGCAAAGCAGTCAAAGGCCGTATCAACCAGGTGTTGACCTTCCAGGGTCTGGAGCGTGTGCAAGCCACCGAAGCCGGCCCGGGCGAGATTGTGCTGATCAACGGCCTGACCGACATCGGCATCGGCGTGACCATCACAGACCCGACGACCCCGATGCCGCTGCCTATGCTCAAGGTCGATGAGCCTACGCTGACCATGAACTTTTGCGTCAACACCAGCCCGCTGGCCGGCCGCGAAGGCAAGTACGTCACCAGCCGCCAGATCTGGGACCGCCTGCAAAAAGAGTTGCAACACAACGTGGCGCTGCGCGTCAAGGAAACCGACGAAGAGGGTATCTTTGAAGTGATGGGTCGTGGCGAGTTGCACCTGACCATCCTCTTGGAAAACATGCGCCGTGAAGGCTACGAACTTGCTGTATCCAAACCACGCGTAGTGTTCCGTGACGTCAAGGGTGAAAAGCATGAGCCTATCGAGTTGGTCACAGCCGATATCGAAGAGCAGCACCAAGGCGGCGTGATGCAAGCCCTGGGCGAGCGCAAGGGCGAGCTGGTGAACATGGAGCCGGACGGCCGTGGCCGTGTGCGCCTGGAGTACCGCATTCCAGCGCGTGGCCTGATTGGCTTTACCAATGAATTTTTGAACCTGACCCGTGGTTCGGGCCTGATCTCCAACATCTTTGACAGCTACGAAGCTCACAAGGGTGACATTGGCGGCCGTAAAAACGGTGTGCTGATATCCATGGATGCCGGTGAAATTTTCACCTACGCTTTAGGCAAACTCGACGACCGCGGTCGCATGTTCGTCAAGGCCAACGATCCGGTGTACGAAGGCATGATTGTGGGCATCCACAGCCGTGACAACGATCTGGTGGTGAACGCCACGCGCACCAAGCAGCTGACCAACTTCCGTGTCTCCGGCAAGGAAGACGCAATCAAGATCACACCGCCGATTGATTGCACGCTGGAATACGGCGTGGAATTCATTGAGGATGACGAGTTGGTGGAAATCACGCCCAAGTCGATCCGTTTGCGCAAGCGCCACTTGACTGAGAGCGAGCGCAAACGCGCCGGTCGTTAAATTTCCGGACTGTAATTCAACTATGAAACTGACTCATACGCGCGCCGTCTTTCTGATGGTGGCTATCGCGTTCATGTGGTCGATTGCAGGGGTGGTGACGCGTCATCTGGAGAGCGCTCGCAGCTTTGAGGTGACGTTCTGGCGCAGCTTTTTCACCTTGCTGTCTTTGATGGTGATCTTGCCGCTGTTTCAAGGCCGTGAGGTATTTTCGCGTATTCGTCACGGCGGTCGTGCACTTTGGATCTCCGGCGTTTGCTGGAGCTTTATGTTCACGGCCTTCATGATGGCGCTGACCCTGACGAGCGTGGCCAATGTGCTGATCACACTGGCTGTCGGCCCATTTTTAACGGCATTGCTGGCGCGTGTGGTTATTGGTCACCAGATTGCTATGCGCACCTGGCTGGCGATTGCTGTTGCTGGATTGGGCATCGGTTGGATGTTCGGTGGCGATTTGCAAGCCAACGGTGATGGGTCACAGCTGGCTGGCACGCTGGTCGCGCTGCTGGTGCCCATGGCCGGCGCCGTCAACTGGACGGTGGTTCAGCGCAGCCAGGCACAAGGCGACAAAGTAGATCTGGTGCCGGCTGTGATGGTGGGCGCCTTCATTTCATCGCTGGTTACTTTGCCACTGGCGCTGCCACTCACAGCCACGGCCCACGACATTGCATTACTGGCCATGCTGGGGTTGGTGCAATTGGCCATTCCTTGCGTGCTGTCGGTACGCTGTGCGAGTGTGCTCAAAGCGCCGGAAATTGCATTACTGGCTTTGCTGGAAATTATTTTTGGTATTTTGCTGGCTTGGTTGGGTGCCGGCGAGGTGCCTGGCACCAATGTCCTGACCGGTGGCGCGCTGGTCCTGGGCGCACTGCTCGCCAATGAATTGTTCGGCTGGCGTCAGCGCAGCTGATGCGGCTCACTGCAAGGACATGCAAGAACACTTGAACACAGCTGAGCCGGCCGAACATGTTCGGGTCGAGCGCCAGGGTCATGCCGGCCTCATCACACTGAACCGGCCCAAAGCACTCAATGCCATGTCGCTGGGCATGGTGCGTGCGCTCAAGACTGCACTTGAAGCTTTTGCACAAGATCCCGGCGTTCAAGTGGTGGCCATTCGCGGCAGCAACAAGCTGGGCAAACCCGGCTCGGCCGAAAGCCTTTTTGGCGGCTTTTGTGCAGGCGGTGACATTCGCTACTTTCACCAGGCCGCGTTGGCCGGTGACAACTCACTGGACGATTTTTTCACCGAAGAGTACCGGCTTAACCACCTGATCCACCATTACCCCAAACCATTTGTCGCCTTCATGGACGGCGTGGTGATGGGCGGTGGCATGGGCATCAGCCAAGGTGCCAGTCTGCGTCTGGTGACCGAGCACACACGCATGGCCATGCCTGAAACCATCATCGGCCTGTTTCCCGATGTGGGCGGCGGTTACTTTCTCAGCCGTTGTCCCGGCCACATCGGCGAATACCTGGCACTCACGGGCGAAGTGATTGCAGCGCAACAAGCACTTCAATACGGTCTGGCAGACGTGCAAATCGAAGCTGTTCAACAAGCCGCTTTGTGGGCGGCACTGGGTACACAAACCTTTGGAAATCGTGCCCAGGTAGAAGAATGGCTGGCTTTGCAGGTCGGCTCTAAAAATACTGCGCTGATCAGGCCCGATGCCCATATTGACGGCTTTTTCTCGCTGCTGCGCGTCAAGCATATCGTAGACGCACTTGAAAAAGCCAAGGACGACCGCTGGGCTCAAAAAACAGCAGCCCTTTTGCGCAAGCGCTCACCCTTGATGTTGCATGTCACCCTGGAGCAGATTCGCCGGGCCCGCCAGATGAGCCTCGCCGACGATTTGCGCATGGAGCGCGACATGGTTCACCACTGTTTCCATGACCGCCCGGGCACCGCCAGCGAAACCGTCGAAGGCATACGGGCCTTGGCCGTGGACAAAGATTACGCGCCCAAATGGAATCCGGCACGCATAGAAGACGTCAAGCCGGGCATGGCGGATACTTTCTTTGTCAGCCCCTGGGCCAAAGAATCGCATCCATTGCGCGACTTTTAAGCCTCTATCCGCTCATCTGCTGGCTGCGCCAGACGCTGAGGTGCCGGATCAACATCGGGATGACCATGGCGACGCCGACCAGCGTGGCGGTCAAGCTCGGGGCCACCATCAAGATGGCAGCGGCCACAGAAACAACTTGCTCCCAGCGGCGCATTTCGACCAGGAAAAACTTCGAGAGTCCGGCCGCCAAAATAGTGATCCCCAGGATGCAACCTGTGAAGGTGACCACGAAGTCGTACCAGTTGAAGCCCTTAGCCACCAGCAGCAGGGAGGGGGAAAAAACAAACACAAAGGGCACCAACACCTTGCCAAGGCCCAGGCGAAAAGCCGTGTTGCCGGTCTTGAACGGGTCGCTGCCGGCCATGCCGGCGGCTGCATACGCAGCCAGTGCGACGGGAGGGGTGATGTCAGCCAATACACCGTAATAAAACACAAAGAAATGGGCAACCAGAGGCTCCACACCCAATTGCACCAGCGTCGGCGCAGCCACAGACACCATGATGATGTAGTTGGCCGTGGTCGGGATGCCGCAACCCATCAGGATACAAATCAAGCCGGTCATCACCAGTGCGGCCAGCAAGGTCAGGGACTGCAGACTGACCCAGGCGGGTGGTAGCAGATCGGCAACTCCACCGGCCAGCACATTGGCAGCGCTGGTGATGATGTAACTGATCTTGAAGCCGACCCCCGTCAAGGTGACAACGCCTATGACGATACCCACAGTAGCCGCCGCCGCACCAACAGCCAGCGCGTATTTGGCGCCCG
>CANIDW010000178.1 GCA_947466165.1 Comamonadaceae bacterium
ATGAAATGCAAAGTTGGCGCCTTGTTTTCCAGTGGTTTATTTAACCTGACCACACCAGCGAAGGCGCACTTTGCAGGGCTTTAAGAGTTTGGCTTGCGCAGTCGGTGTGCCTTTAAAGCTCAACGACTTCAAAGTCAGCCTTGGCAACGCCGCAGTCCGGGCAGGCCCAGCTCTCAGGCACGTCGGCCCATAGCGTGCCGGCGGCAATGCCCTCTTCAGGCCGGCCGGCTGCCTCGTCATAGACAAAACCACACACGATGCAAATATAAGTTTTCATGAAAATTTAGAGCCGATGAAAAAATAGGCTTTGTCAGTCTGCATTGAGACCCCGATAGATCAATGTTGAGGGACGGTTTTAAATGCTTGCAGATTTGTCCCGCGTCGCATGCCAGGCCGCCCAGTCGCGGCCGGGGTGTACTTCGCCGCAGGCCGGGCAGGTGCGCAGGGCCGGTGCAGCATTGTAAAAAACGCCGTAAGCACGGGGCAGATCTTCCACGATGCTTTGCAACTGCAACTCCGAGCGGTGAACCAGCGTGCTGCAATGGGCGCAGTACCACTCAAAAGCATCGAGCACGCCCGCCGGACGCGATCGCTCCAGCACCAAGCACAGGCTGCCTGCCTCCGGCCGCTGGGGTGAGTGGCGCACGTGAGGTGGCATCAAGAAGATATCGCCCTCGTGCAAATCAATGCGTTCAAACTGACCGCGGTCTATCACCAGCAAATGGGCGCTACCTTTGAACTGGTGAAAGTATTCTTCATAGGGGTCGTCATGAAAATCGGTGCGCTGGTTGGGCCCGCCCACCACCGTGACGATCAGATCGGTGTCTTGCCAGATCTGCTGGTTGCCCACCGGGGGCTTGAGCAAATGCTGGTTATCTTCAATCCACTTGGGGAAGTTGATGGGTTTGAGCATGGCAGACTCCTTGGGGTGTGTTGTCAGATCACGACCGTTGCAGTTTCATTGAGGATACATCGCACCACACTGTAGGCTGTCATGAGCGATGTACGCGGATTGTGCGGGTCAGGCAAACCGACCAGGCGTGTGTTCATCAAGCCGCCTGCGCCCTCTGCCTCGATTTCATGCACATTACCGCCGGCCAGGGGGTCGGCAATCATTTCGACGGTGGTGCCCTCAAAACCCAGACCCGCCAGCGCTACCGTGGCAGCCACATTGGCGTTGCGCGGGTATTGCAGCGCAGCCTCACGGGCAGAGCCGCGAAAAAACGTCACAGCTTCAGTCATGGCGCCCAAATCAAGCTGCTGCTCGACGGCACTGCCAGTCCAGGCCAGCGGCGGCTTGCGAGAACGGTAAGTGACCTGCCGCAAGCCGGCCAGACGCGCCGCCGCCAGCCAGTCAACGCCACCAATGGCACCGGCCGGCAGTAACAAGCGTTGGCGGCCCGCTCGCGCTGCGCTGACCAAAGCGGCTTCGCGTGCGGGTTCGGCCAGTGCGCCGATGGAAACCACCAGCAAGTCGATACCGGCTTGCAAGACCGTCACGCCATGCAGGTCGACCGCCTGATGTCCGGCGCATTCGACCACCAAGCCGGGCTGGCGTTGCAGCACTTGCGTCAGGCTGTCCACCAGCAAGGCATCGGCTTGAGGTGCCAGCGCCAGCGCAGCTGCACGGTCACGCACCAGGATGGCCACCACCTCGACCTGCTCGGCATGGGACAGCAGCAAGCGGTGTACCGCTTTGCCAATGGCACCGTAACCGAGCAAGGCAATTTTTTGTTTCATGGCCAGTTGCCTGTCAAACCTTAGATGATTTCAAAATGTGCTGAACGGCACGCCGCGTCAGCACCGCCACCAAGTGCGCCCGGAACGCAGCCGAGGCATGAATATCGCCCATGGCAATCCCGGCGTCCAGCACGCAATTTTGCAGTGCTTCGGGGGATAGCCGTCGCTGCAAGGCCTGTTCGGCGGCCTGCCAGCGGTAAATGCCGCTGCCCAGGCCGGTCACCGCCACGCGCACCGCGCTGCCCACTTGTGCCACGGCCACGCCGGTCATGGCAAAGCGCGAGGCCGGTTGCTCGAACTTGATGTAATGCGCCTGCTGCGTGCACGGAAACTGCACCCCGAGCACGACTTCGTCGGGCTCCAGGGCGGTACTGAAAAGACCGGTGAAAAATTCGTCGGCCGGCAGTTGGCGGCGGTCGGTGCAGACGGTGCCGTTCAGGGCCACTACGCCGGCAGGCCAGCAGGCCGCCGGGTCGGCGTTGGCAATCGAGCCGCCCAAGGTGCCACGCTGACGGATCTGCTGGTCACCAATGCCTTGTGCCAGTTGCGCCAGCATGGGCGCCAGTTGCTTGACCAAGGGAGACGCAGCCACGCTGGCGTGGCTGCACATCGCGCCTATCCAGAGGCCGCCGCCCTGCGCACGCATGCCACTGAGTTCCGGCAGGTCCTGCAAGTCAATCAGCATCGACGGCTCGGAAAGCCGTAACTTCATCGCCGCCAGCAGGCTTTGCCCGCCGGCCAGCAGTTTGGCCTCGGGGTCTTCACGCAGCCAGGCCACGGCCTCTGCCACCCGTGCGGGCCGCCGGTAGTCAAAGTCCATCACCTTGCGGCCCCGCCCGGGGCGTGCGCCCGCATGTGCTGCAGGCCTTCACACACGGCATTGACGATGCCGCGGTAACCGGTGCAGCGGCACAGGTTGCCGCACAGCGCCTGGCTGACGGCTTGCGCCTCTGCGGGCACGCCCTCGGCCGCCATGGCAACGCCGCGCATGACCATGCCCGGCGTGCAAAAGCCACATTGCAGCGCGTGGTGCCGGCCAAAGGCTTGCTGCATAGGGTGCAAACTGCCGTCGGCGTTTTCCAGTCCTTCAATGGTCAGCACGCGGGCACCGTTGACCTGCAGCGCCAGCACGTTGCAGGATTTGGTAGCAGCACCGTCCACCAGCACCGTGCAGGCGCCGCACTGGGCGGTGTCGCAGCCCTGGTGGGTGCCGGTCAGCGCGAGTTGCTCGCGCAGCAAGTCCACCAGCAGGGTGGAAGGCGGCACGGCCAAGGCCACCGGCCGGCCATTGACCTGCAGGCTGATGGGAACAAGCGGCTTGACGGACATGAGGAGTCCTGCGGTATCAGCTCAGACGCAGACCGCTGCGCGCGAGGGCTTCGCGGGTGGCTTGCTTTTCGGCTTCAGTCAGTTGCAGCAAAGGCCGGCGCACCGGCCCACCCGTCTGCCCCAGCAACTCCATCCAGTACTTGCTGTGCGCCTGTGGCTTGCCCTTGGGGCGCGACTGTTTAAAGGCCTGTCGGGCCGGGTTCAGGCTGTCGCGCATGGCACGCGCTTCGGCGTGCTTGCCCTCAAAAGCCAGCTGCGTGTAGCCATTGATACGCTGGTCTACCGCGGTCTGCAACAGGAAAGGCGGGGTCGAGCACAGGTACAGCCGCCAGCCCAGCTCGATCACGTTGTCCAGCCACTCTTCTTCAGAAGCGGTGCTGACAATGATCTTGTCGCCGGCCATTTCAGTCAGGCGCTTGTAGAGCGCACGGTCCACGCTGTATTTGATGGCCACGATATTGGGCAACTCAGCGATGCGGGCGCACAGCTCGGGGCTCATCACATAGCCGCAATCGGGGTGGTTCCACAAGGCAATGCCGATGTCCAGTTGCTCGCTGAGATAGCGGTAGTACTCGTAAATGGTCTCGTCGGTGTCCGCGCCAAAATGCAAAACCGGGCTGTGCACCACGATGTAGTCGGCGCCAACATTTTGCGAGTGGCGCGCCAGCGCCAGCACCACGTCCAGGTTGGTGTCCGAGCACGAGCTGACGATGCCGCAATGGCCGTCAGCTTCTTCCACGGCCAGCTCAAATGAGCGCATGCGCTCGGCCACCGACATGGAGAAAAATTCGCCCTGCTTACCTGACACGAAGAGACCGCCGAGCTTGAGCGTTTGCGCCCAGTGGCGCAGGTTGCGGCGGTAGGCCGCCTCGTCCATCGCCAGGCTGTCGTCAAAGGGCGTCATGGTGGCGGCCCAGACGCCGCGAAAGTTCTCGCGTGCGTACTCTTTGGCTTCTGATTTTTTGTATTTCATGAGGTCAGGTCTCCGTGGGGTGGTTGCATGGCCCGCCACAAGCGTTCGGCGGTCAAAGGGAAATCAAGTGTTTTTTCACCCAGGGGTGAGAGCGCGTCGGCAGCCGCATTGAGCAGCGCAGCCGGCACGCCGATGCAGCCGGCCTCGCCCACGCCCTTGGCGCCCAGCAGGTTGGCACTGGTGTTGGTACTGGTGCTGGTGCTGGTGCTGGTGGCCAGACTTTCGAGTTCGACCAGCGGCATTTCGTCGGCGCGCGGTATGGCGTAGTCCATGAGGGATCCGGTGAGCAACTGGCCGTCGTCGTCATAGACGACGCGCTCGAGCATGGCCTGACCCAGGCCTTGCGCCAGACCGCCCAGCAACTGGCCTTCAGCAAGCTGCGGCGAAATGATGCGGCCGGCGTCGTCCACCCAGACCAGGCGCTCGATGTGCGGCTGGCCAGTGTCGGGGTCGATCGCCATGCGGGCGATCACGCAGCCGTAGCTCCAGGCTTCGGCGGCTGCGGTGTACACCGTGTCTTCAACGATGGGGAGCAGCTCGCCGGCATCGCGCCGGCGAGCTGCTGCGCTGGCGGCCTGCAAGACAGCGCTGCCGCCTATGGCCATGCTGCGGCTA
>CANIDW010000179.1 GCA_947466165.1 Comamonadaceae bacterium
CAGATAAGCCAGGATGACTTTGCCGGCCGCACTGGCATGCAAAGGCAGGCGTAAACCGACTTTGGAGGCTGGCAGGGTGTCGCGCCCGCCTTCTTCAGATGCAATGAGCACAACGCTGTCGCCATCGAGTACCGCCAGATGTACGGTTTCACCGACGGCGTTACGCAGTTTGACCATTTCGTCCTGGGCCGCCAGGCGCAGATCAAAATCACTCCAGACTTCATGCGCCAACTCCAGCAGCCGAAAACCCAGCCGGTAGGTCTTGGTGTAAGGGTCGTGGCGCAGCAAGCCCTCGCGCATCAAAGTTGAAAGGATGCGGTGCAAGGTCGCTTTGGGCAGGCCGCTGTGGCGCAATAGCTCAGTGAAAGTCATGGGGGCTTTGGCCACAGAGACGATGTTCAGCAAAGACATCGCCTTTTCCAGAACCCCGGCACCGGGCTGGGCTTCGCTGCCGGCAGCAGGGCTCACTGACTTTGTTAAGAGTTCCACTGAAAGAAACCTTTTTTAGATTTTCTTGGGTTTGGTCGCGTAAAAGCTGATTTTGCCTTCAAAACCTGACATGTTCGTTATAAAAAGAGAAGAGGAATTCAGGGTAAGCACGAATAGATGGAACTTTGCAGAGGAATAACAATCGAGGTTGTTAATTAAGTTCCAATGAATGGAACAGCAAAGAGGCCTGCCATGTTCAATCGCAGACAATTTCCCCAATCGCAAAGGAATTCCCCATGCTAAAAGTTATCAAACACTTCAATACAGCCCTGCTGGTGCTCACAGCGCTGACATTGAGCGTGCCTCATGCCCTGGCGCAGGATGCCAACTACCCGAACAAGCCCATTCGCCTGATCGTCCCGGTGCCGCCCGGGGGCGCTGCGGACGGCATGGCGCGACTGGTTGCAGAGCATCTGCAAAGCAAATGGGGACAGCCCGTTACCGTGGACAACAAGCCGGGTGCCGGCTCGGCTGTGGGGCTGGGCTTGCTGGCCAAATCACCCGCTGACGGCTACACCATCGGGCTGGGCAATATCGCCGCCAATGCCATCAACCCGGCTTTGCAACCGACTGCTTTTTCATACCATCCTGTCAACGACTTCGCGGCCATCTCACTGGTTGGCGTGACGCCGCTGGTGCTGGTGGTGCATGCTGAGAAAGTACCGGCCAAAACAATTCCAGAGTTCATTGCTTACCTCAAGGCCAACCCCGGCAAATTGGCTTACGGCTCATCGGGCGTGGGATCGTCGCTGCACATTGCGATGGAACTTTTTTTACAAAAGACAGACACCAAAATGCTGCATGTGCCTTACAAAGGCTCTGCGCCCATGATGACCGACCTGATTGGCGGCCAGGTGATTGCCTCCATGGACGCTGCAGCCACCAGCTGGCCTCAGGTGCAGGCCGGCAAGCTGCGCGCGCTGGGCGTGGCCGGACCTGAAAAAGCATTTTTCGCCCCCGATCTGCCGCTGCTGCGCGACCTGGTGCCGGGCTTTGACGTGAAACCCTGGCATGGGCTGATGGCGCCTGCCGGCACACCGCCTGCGATCGTCAACAAGCTGTCGCTGGAAGTTCAGGCTTATCTGCGCACACCCGAGGCCAAGGCCAAGCTGCAGGACAAGGGCATCATCCGCGTGGGAAATACTGCGGCTGAATTCCAAGCTTTCATGGCCGCCGAGTTTGACACTTACAAAAAGGTGATTCAGAGCGCAGGCATCAAACCAGAGTGATGCTCCTGCTGCGCGTCGGCATGCCGGACGATGTTGCAATGGCTGCTGTGTAATTGGCTTCGGATGAAGCCAGCTTTGTCACGGGCGTAGACCTGCCGGTCGATGGCGGTCTGACATCGCTAGCGCCTTCCGCCCTGATGTCGCCCAAAATCCGCAGCTGGTGGGGCCGCCAAGCTGTTCAACTACAAGAAGACCCGAAAGCATGACTGACTCCATCACCTCTTTTGCGCCGGCAAGCCGCAGCATCGCTGGCGTTTTTCCAGTGCTGCCTACGCCGTTTGATTTGGCGCTTCAACCCGACATCGACTCTTTGCGCTGCCTGGTGCGTTACCTGCTGTGCTGCGGTGTAGACGGCATGACGTTTCCGGGCGTGGCCAGTGAATTTGCACAGCTCTGCGAAGAGGAGCGCATGCAACTCACGCAAGTCGTGCTTGAAGAAGTAGCCGGGCGAGTTCCGGTCGTGATCGGCGTTTCAAGCAGCGACCCGGGCCTGACCATGCGACTGGCCCAACATGCCAGTCAGGCAGGGGCCGCAGCTTTGATGGTTGCTGCACCACCCCATTTACCTACTGCCGCAGGACAGTCGGCGTATTTTGCGCAACTGGCTGCCGGTGTCCCGGGTACGCCCTTGATGCTGCAAAACGTACCACCGCCGGTGGGTGCAGGCTTGGACGCCACGGTGCTGCTGGACATTCTCAAGGCCGTGCCGGCCATTGAATACATCAAAGAAGAAAGCCTGCCTAGCGGACAGCGCCTGAGCACCGTTCGCGCCGGTGCGCCGGCCAGCCTGCGCGGTGTTTTGGGCGGCGCAGGCGGTCGCTACATCACCGATGAACTGCGACGCGGCGCTTGCGGCACCATGCCGGCCATCGAACTGGCGGAAGTGCATGTGGCATTGTTCAAAGCCCACCGGCAAGGTGATGAGAAAAAGGTCCGGGAAATTTTCACCCGCATGCTGCCGATTTTGAATATTCAGGCCGTGTTTCGCTGGTCGCTGACCAAACAAGTTTTGTTTGGCCGGGGACTGATACGCAATCCGGCCCAGCGCATTGCCGGACCGCAGCTTGACATCTTGGACCTGGCGGATGTGAACGCCTTCATGGGCGACATGCAGGACTTGCTGCTGCCCGCCCAGAAACTGGCCACTCTGGATCTCCCTGCAAAGGCGGCGCATGGCAAAGCTTGAGCTCAAACAGCTTGCCAAATCTTTTGATGAAACGGCTGTCATCCATGGTCTGGACCTGACGGTGGACGATGGCGACAGTACCATTGCCTTGGGCGCAATGGTGGGTTTGCAATTTGACCCGGAACAAGCCCACCTTTTTATGGCCAACGGGCAGCGTGCCTGCTAAGGCAAGTTTCACCGAAACAAGACTCACGACACCATGAACGATTTCCCCAAAATCAGCAGCGTTGAAACTTTCATCATCTCCATCCCCAGGCAAACGCCTTACCTCGGACCGCTGGGCCCCGGCGAGTCCATCAACAGCCGCGGCTACCTGATCCGCAAGGGCAATCGGTCCATCTACCCGGACTCGGACATGTCGGTGCTGGTCAAGGTCACCGCAGAAGACGGCACCGTCGGCTGGGGTGAGACCTACGGCATCGTGGCGCCGGATGCCGTCACCAGCATCATTGACGATGTGCTGGGACCTGTGACGGTCGGACGCGACCCGCGCGATGCGATGGTGATTCAAGAAGACCTGTACGACATGATGCGCGTGCGTGGTTTTTTTGGCGGTTACTACATGGATGCGATTGCCGGCGTTGACATTGCCATTTGGGATTTGTTCGGCAAGCTGGTGAATCAGCCGCTAGTCAAACTGCTGGGCGGCCAGCGGATGGAATCGATTCCGGTCTATGTGTCAGGCCTGCCAGCCGCCACGCTAGAGGCTCGCCTGCAAATGGCGCAGGATTTCAAAGCGCGCGGTTTTGATGCCTTCAAGTACGCTGCAGCGGTTTCGCATGAAGGTATCGTCAATGAGATGCGGGTTCTGCGCGAAGGGCTTGGCCCTGGCGTCAAACTGATGGTCGATCTGCACTGGAAATTCAGCGCTCAAGAAGCGATTCAGCTGATCAGCCAGCTAGAGCCTTACCGCCCTTATTTTGTTGAAGCGCCCTGCCAGCCTGAGGACATTGAGGGACAGGCGCATGTGGGTGCCAGCATCCGGGTGCCGCTGGCGCTGGGCGAAGAGTGGCGCACAGTGTATGAAGTACGCCCGCGCCTGGAGCGCCGCGCCATGTCGATCATCCAGCCGGAAATGGGACACACCGGCATCAGTCAGTTCATGCAGATCGCACGCATGGCCAATGCCTTTCACGTCAAGGTGATTCCGCACGCCAGCATTGGCATCGGTATCTTTCAGGCTGCCAGTTTGCATGCGACAGCGGCTTTGCCGAACTGTCCGATGCATGAATACCAGCACTCTGTCTTTGACCGCAATCTTCAGTACGTCAACACCAGCATGCGCTGTGAGGCAGGGGCATTCGTCCTGCCCGAGGGTCCGGGGCTAGGCACCGAGCCGAACGAATCAGTTTGGCAATTCATTCGGCCCAAGGGAAAACAGTGATGGCTGCTTTCTTCGGGGTGTACCCGATCCTTTACGCGTTTTACGACAAGTCGGGGGAACTCGACACAGACTTAACCTGCCAAACTCACTCTTTTATCCCTACATTGGAAAGTTAACCTTGAAATCTGTCGCTTTGATCGCCTTGGACTGGGGCACCTCCAACCTGCGCGCCTGCTTGCTGGACGCTAAGGGCCAGTCCATAGAACACCGCAGCGCCCCCGGCGGCGTGATGGCCGTGGTCGGCGGTGCCTTTGAGCAGGCCCTCCTTGCCCTGTGTGGCGACTGGCTAGCGCAATACAACTGCGCCTTGATTGCCAGCGGCATGATCGGCAGCCGTCAGGGCTGGAAAGAAGCGCCTTA
>CANIDW010000180.1 GCA_947466165.1 Comamonadaceae bacterium
CGGCCAGCGCCCAAGACTTGGCCACTGTCGAGGGCATTTCGCGTGAGCTCGCCGACGAAATTTACCGCGCCTTGCACTGAGTGCCGGTACCGATTCGGCGCCCGGCCCCGTTCATACCGCAGCCCGGGCTAAGACTCATGCCAAAATCTGAGCATGTTCCTGACCATTCCCACCATCATGACCTGGACCCGCATCGTGGCGATTCCATTGATCGTGGGGGTGTTTTACATCGACTTGCCCGAGCCCACCCGCAACCTGATCGCCACGGTGATGTTCGTGTTGTTTGCCGCCACCGACTGGCTGGACGGCTTTTTGGCCCGCAAACTCAACCAAATTTCTTCTTTTGGCGCTTTCCTGGACCCGGTGGCCGACAAGTTTTTAGTGTGCGCCTCCTTGCTGGTGCTGGTGCAGTTGCAGCGGGCCGACGTGTTTGTGGCGCTCATCATCATCGGGCGTGAAATCGCTATTTCAGCCCTGCGCGAGTGGATGGCTCAGATTGGCGCCACCAAAAGTGTGGCTGTGCACATGCTCGGCAAGCTCAAGACCACCGTGCAGATGATCGCTATTCCCTTTTTGCTTTACCACGGCACGCTGTTCGGCGTCATTGATACACAACTCTGGGGCACC
The DNA here is from genome assembly GCA_947466165.1 of Comamonadaceae bacterium. GTDB lineage: Bacteria > Pseudomonadota > Gammaproteobacteria > Burkholderiales > Burkholderiaceae_C > Polaromonas. The sequence goes on from CANIDW010000180.1 coordinate 628, forward strand.
TGGCTGATCTGGATTTCAGCGGTCCTGACGGTGTGGTCCATGGTTTATTACCTGCAAAAAGCCATCCCCGAAATCCGCGCCCGTACCAAATGAGCGCTGCCCCTAGCGCCAGCGGGCAAACCGCGGACAGCCTTTGGCTTCGAGCCATGCCCATGGTGTTTGTGCTGATCTGGAGCACCGGCTTCATTGTTGCCAAGTTCGGCTTGCCTTATGCGCCGCCGCTCACCTTTTTGGCCTTGCGTTACGGCTTTTCTATCGTCTGCTTTCTGGTCTGGATTCAACTCTGCGGCGCGGTCTGGCCTCAACGCGGCAGCCAGTGGCTGCACCTGGCTGTGACCGGCTCGCTGATGCACGCAGGCTACCTGGGCGGCGTGTGGGTAGCGGTCAAAGCCGGCATGGGCTCGGGCCTGGCGGCTTTGATTGTGAGTTTGCAGCCTGTGCTCACAGCGGTCTGGGTGTCGCAATGGGCGGGGCAGGGCGCTGCGCCCCAGCTAGTCAGCCGCCGGCAGTGGCTGGGCCTGGCACTGGGCCTGGGTGGTTTGCTCTTGGTGGTCTGGCGCAAGCTGGGTGCAGGCAGTGAGGTCAGCGGGTTGACGCTGGGCGCGGCGGTCTTTGCGCTCTTGAGCATCACGGCCGGCACGCTTTACCAAAAACACTTTATGCAGCCCACCGACGTGCGCACCGCCAACGTGATTCAGCTGGCCGCCGCGCTGCTGGTGACGCTGCCGCTGACGCTTTTAGAGACCGAAGCCATTGCCTGGAACGGCGCATTCATAGGCGCCATGGCTTGGGCGGTGCTGGCACTCACACTGGGCGGCAGTTCCTTGCTTTACCTGCTGATCCAGCGCGGCGCGGCCACGGCGGTGACCAGCTTGCTCTACCTGGTGCCACCCAGCACGGCCCTCATGGCCTGGGCTTTGTTTAACGAAGAAATCACCTTTGCCACGCTGCTGGGCACAGTCATCACAGCCATCGGCGTGAGCCTGGTGGTGCGCCCGGCCCGGGCGCCCGAACCGAGCGCCTTGCAATAAGACTAATTTCAACCAGAAGGAAACACCATGAAACCCAACACCGGTCAAAAAAGAATTGCGGTCATCCCCGGCGACGGTATCGGCAAAGAAGTCATGCCCGAAGGCGTGCGCGTCATGGAGGCGGCCGCCACCAAGTTCGGCATTGACCTGCAGTTTGACCACTTCGATTTTTCGAGCTGGGACTACTGCGAAAAACACGGCCAGATGATGCCCGACAACTGGAAAGACCTGGTCGGCGGACATGACGCCATTTATTTCGGCGCGGTAGGCTGGCCCGCGAAAATTGCGGATCACGTTTCGCTCTGGGGGTCACTCCTGCTGTTTCGCCGCGAGTTTGACCAATACATCAACCTGCGCCCGGCCCGCTTGATGCCCGGCATCATCGCGCCCGTGGTTCGGCGTGACGGCAGCCCGCGCCAGCCCGGCGAGATTGATTTTTACATCGTGCGCGAAAACACCGAAGGTGAATACTCCAGCATAGGCGGGCGCGCCTTTCCCGGCACCGAGCGCGAATTTGTTGTGCAGCAGTCGGTGTTCTCGCGCATCGGCGTGGATCGCGTGCTCAAGTTTGCTTTTGAGCTGGCCATGACCCGGCCTAAAAAACACCTGACCAGTGCCACCAAGTCCAACGGCATTTCTATATCGATGCCTTACTGGGACGAGCGCGTCGAAGAAATGGCCAAGGGCTACCCTGATTTGCGGCTGGACAAATTCCATATCGACATCCTGACCGCGCACTTTGTGCAGCGCCCTGACTTCTTTGACGTGGTGGTTGCCAGCAACTTGTTTGGCGACATCCTGAGCGACCTGGGCCCGGCTTGCACCGGCACCATCGGCATTGCGCCCAGCGCCAACCTCAACCCCGAGCGCAAGTTCCCTTCGCTGTTTGAGCCTGTGCACGGCTCGGCCCCCGACATTGCCGGCCGCAATATTGCCAACCCCATCGGGCAGATCTGGTGCGGCGCCATGATGCTGGAGTTTCTGGGTCACAAAGATGCGCATGACGCTGTGCTGGCCGCCATCGAAAAAGTGCTTTCACCGGGCAGCGGCGCACCCCGCACCCCGGACCTGGGCGGCACGGCCGGTACCGCAGACGTCGGCAAGGCCATTGCGGCGGCACTTTAAAAAAACGTGCGCTAAGCCGACCGTTAACACGCGCGGCACGGCTGCGCAATAGGGTTTGGGCGAGGTGTTGCGGACGCAAAGAGGCTTAGAATCCGCCTCCCTCCACCTCAAAAAAGTGCCGGTGCAGACTTCGGTACCGATTGCACTTTGCTTTTATTTAAGCCCTGTTGGCGTACAAATTAACTCATCAGCTCCAAGGCATACCCCGTGAATAAATCAGATTTAATTGAGCACATTGCTCAGCAAGCCGACATTTCTAAAGCTGGCGCCTCCCGCGCCCTGGAAGCTGCCATCGACGCCATCACTGACGCCTTGAAAAACGGTGACAGCGTTTCGCTGGTCGGTTTCGGCACTTTTGTCGCTACAGAACGCGAGGCCCGCACCGGCCGCAACCCCCGTACCGGCGTTGCGATTAAAATCGCCAAAGCCAAAGTTCCGAAGTTCCGTCCGGGCAAAGCCCTGAAGGATGCATTGAACTGATGCAGACGACATAAGAAGTTAGAAGTGGGGTGCTTAGCTCAGTTGGTAGAGCAGCGCCCTTACACGGCGTAGGTCGGCGGTTCGAGCCCGTCAGCACCCACCAATAACTCTGAAGACGGCGAACAAAGCAGTTCGCCTTTTTTTCGTGCATTGCTTCATGGTCAGCGGTCAACAGCCAGGTCGATAAACAGGAATTCCCAGATGTTTGATTTCATTCGCAAGCACACCAAAATAACGATGTGGCTGCTGTTTTTGCTGATTGTTCCCTCCTTTGTTTTGCTGGGCATGAACGACCACACCCGCTCTACCGGCACTGCCGCTGTGGCCCAGGTAGACGGTCGCGACATCACCCAGGCTGAGTGGGACGCCGCCCACCGCAGCGAAATCGACCGCCTGCGCGCCTCTATGCCATCGCTGGACATCAAGCTGCTGGACTCGCCCGAAGCGCGCTACGCCACGCTGGAGCGGCTGGTCAGCGAGCGCGTGATGGCGGCTGCCGCCGACAAGTTTTACCTGGGTGCCAGCGATCAGCGCTTAGCCCGTGAGTTGCAGAACAACCCCCAAATTGCCGCACTGCGCAAACCCGACGGCTCGCTGGACATGGAGCGCTACCGCCTGCTGCTTGGCAGCCAGGGCATGAGCCCCGAGATGTTTGAAGCCAAAGTTCGTTCTGACCTATCCACCCGCCAGGTCATGACCGGCGTGGCCGCTACCGGCTTTTCTTCGCCCGCTGTGGCTGATACGGCGCTCAATGCTTACTTTGAAAAGCGCGAGTTGCAACTGGCCCGCTTCAACCCGGCCGACTACGCCGCCAAACTCAGCGCTACCGACGCCGACTTGGAGCAGTACTACCAGGCCAACCTCGCCTTGTTCCGCGCCCCTGAGCAGGCCAGTATTGAGTACGTGGTTCTGGATGCTGAGGCCGTGGGTAAAACCATCACGCTCAACGAGTCAGATGTCAAAACCTATTACGAGCAAAACGCCCAACGCATGAGCGGCGCAGAAGAGCGCAGGGCCAGCCATATTTTGCTCAACGCACCGAAGTCCGCCCCGGCGGCCGAGCGTGAAGCTGCCAAAACCAAAGCCGCCCAGTTGCTCGCTGCCGTGCGTAAAACGCCAGACAGCTTTGCTGAGCTGGCCCGTAAAAACTCGCAAGACACAGGCTCTGCCGCCAAAGGTGGCGACCTCGACTTTTTCGGTCGCGGCGCCATGGTCAAGGTTTTTGAGGACACTGCCTTTGCGCTGAAAAAAGGGGAGATCAGTGACGTGGTCGAGAGCGACTTCGGCTTTCACATCATCCGCCTGACCGATATCAAAGCCCCCAAGCAACGCAGCTTTGAAGAAATTCGCCCTGAGATCGAGGCCGATCTGAAAAA